>DATEDK010000323.1:0-2608 GCA_035281685.1 Kiloniellales bacterium
CGACTGCGGCCGCATCGATCTCGGCATGGTCCTCAGCCGAGACCGTCGGCTTGCCGTCATCGTCGAAGATCAGCGCCTTGCGGGCGCGCCGGCTCGCGGTCGGCAGCGTCAGGTCCATCGCCGGATCGCTGCGCGGCACGAGCACCGCGCGTCCGATGTCGGCCGCGTTCTCCTGCCCCTGGGCGGTCAGCCGGTCGAGCGCCCGCTCATGCGTGGCCGCGGGAAAGGCATCGTTGGCGACGTAGGCGATCCCCTGCGTCTTCGCCGTTGCCCGGCGGATGTGCCAGGCGACGGTCGACGACGGCGCGGCAGTGGCGGTGACGCTGCCGGTAGCGCCATTGCCGCCGGCAACCGTGTAGTGCGTGTCGAGTTCCTTGATCGTCTCTGCGCCCGTTGCAAGCACGCGCTCGATGACCTGCAGCTCGTCCCGGTCGAAGAAGACGAAAGGCACGGGAAACACCGTGGTCGCCCCATTGCCCGTATAACCAATGGAGGTAGCGATCGTGGAAAGCGTCATGGTTGCCTCTGGATCAGGACTCGTCGCAGCAGGTTTGGATGTGCGGGAGGCTTGGGCGGTGATCGGCAAGCTTGGCGCTCACCGTTGCGCCCCCAGTCAAAGTCCGCCGACCAGTCTGCCGCCGGCGCCCGTCAACCGGCTGCCAGGGCCGTAGCGGTCACGCTGCCCATAGGCCAAGCTGTCTATCGGTGGATTGATGAAGCCGCCGCCGGCCGAGAACCCGGTCAGCATCTGCGTTCCCACGTGCACCGCCTGATTGACCACTCCCTGCCAGCCCTGCTGCTTGGCGTAGTGCGCACGGGCCTTGGCCTCTGCCTCCGCGACGCTGCCGCCGTACTTGGCCAACCCCAACTCCTGGGCCAGGCTCGTTGCTTGATCGGCGATGACGTCCAGTGCTGACACGTTGCCCGTGCCGCCGACTGCTCTGCGCATTGCCGCCAGCTCTTGCGCGCCCTTCTGCTCAATCTGCTGCGCCTTGACGCTGGCGGCCAGCCGCGCCTGTTTACCCTCATGGCGGGCCATCGTGGCCTCATAGCGCGCCGTCGATAGCGAGCCCAGGCTCTGCATCACGCCTTGCGCGGCGATGGGAATGAACTGCGCTCCGGGAAAGCACATGGCCTACACCACCATTTCGTTGGTCTGCATCTGCGGCACGAAGCCGGCCAGGTTCAGCGGCAGGGGCTGGTCCTGCACGAAGAGGATCCGCTTCTCGCGCTGCCAGCCGCCGGGCCATTCCACCGTCTTGGCGCCGGTGAAGAGCGGCGGTGCGGCGTCCATCGCCGTGCCTGGCGTGCGGTAGAGCAGCGCCTCGAGCCGATCCATCGCCGGCCCCAGCCGGCCGCCCAGCGAGTCGAAGAGGAGCGCGGTCACCGAGTGCAGCGTCTTCGGCCGGCCGACAGCGGCGCCCAGCGGGTTGCCGAGCTCCAGGTTGTTCGTCTCCAGCACCGAGCTGTAGCCGAGACCGACCTGCACGACGCTGGCCGGCGGGTCGAGCGCGATCGCTCCGTTCAGCACGATCTTCGCGACCTGTGCGGCACCATCGGCCAGCACGGTCACGGTCTCGTTCTCCAGGTGGTCGAGACCGGACAGCACGGTGACCGGCGCTCCGCTATAGCTGAGCGCGCTGTCGGCATAGCACCAGTCCCCGCGGTCGCCGGGCGAGGCGGCCCAGCGGTCGTTGGTCATGTGCTCGAGAAAGCGTCGGCTCTCGCCGTTGATCTGCCGCTCGACGACGCACCAGAGCTCGTCCTGCCCCACGCCGGGAATCACGGCGAGATCGA
The DNA here is from genome assembly GCA_035281685.1 of Kiloniellales bacterium. GTDB lineage: Bacteria > Pseudomonadota > Alphaproteobacteria > Kiloniellales > JACOMY01 > DATEDK01. The sequence continues at coordinate 1,798 of DATEDK010000323.1, forward strand.
GCACCCTGGCATCCAGTCCGCCCAGCGGATGGCGGTGCCAGGCCACCACCTCCTGCTCGCGCTCATAGGTGCAGCCGGCGAGCTGGCCGTCCTCGCGGCAGGCCCAGAGCACGCGCCAGGGGTTGCGCTGCCAGGCGATGCGCTTCAAGGGCGAGCCCTGGCCGATGTGCTCGGCATGGAGGCTGAGGTCGACCGGCGCGACGTTGTCGTCCTGCAGGCGGTAGGCGACCTCGTAGAGCCGCCGCTGCGTGCGGTCCAAGAAAAGGCCGAGGTTGTCCACGCGCGCCGGCGGCGTGTTCGCCGCGCCGACGCTCGAGCTGGGCGAGATCGTGGCATTGTCCGGTCCGATCGCCTCGTCGAGGCTGGAGGCCTTGATCGACTGCTCGCCCGCGCTGCAGCCGGCGATCATCGGCCGGATCGGCAAGAGCCAACGGATCAGCGCCGCCTGGTCGTCGCTCGCCACCAGCGTGACGGCGTTGGTCGCCGTCGCGCCCGGGATGATGCCGTCCTCGAAGGCGGCATTGGGCGCAGGCGCGAAGCGCAGGAAGCTCTCGGCCTCCGAGCCCCAGACGTTCTCCGGGTGCGTGGCCGAGCTCGCGAGCCAGAGCCGTCCCTTGTGGAACACCCCGCAGGTCGGCCAGCCGCGCGCATCGTTCCAGTAGCCGAGGCGCCATTCCCGCTTCGTCGAGGTCTGCGCGTCCTCGCCGGCGTAGAGGAAGTCCGCCGTGCCCGCCGTGGCCGAGCTGACCGAGGCGATCCGCAAGACGGCCCAGACGAAAGGCGGCACGTCCTCTGATCCGTCCTTGGTCAG
>DATEDK010000324.1:0-7913 GCA_035281685.1 Kiloniellales bacterium
CTTCATGAGCCTCTCGATGTGCAATGCCGTGCGCGAGGCGCGCATCAAGGGCGTGACCGAGATCTGCCCGGCCAACGCCTCCTTCCAGATCAAGTTCGACCCCGACGTCATCAAGCCGGACGACATGGTGCGCGAGCTGAAGAGCCTCGAGGCCGCGGCGCGCAAGGCGGAGCCGAAAATCAAGACCCGTATCATCGAGGTCCCGGTCTTCTACCGCGATCCCTGGACGCACGAGACGCTGATGCGCTTCCGCGAACGGCACCAGGACCCCAAGGGCACCGACATCGAGTACGCGGCGCGCATCAACGGCTACAAATCCGTCGAGGATTTCATCGCCGCGCACTCCGGCTCGCCCTGGTTCGTCTCCATGGTGGGCTTCGTCGCTGGCCTGCCCTTCCTCTACCAGATGGTCGAGCGCGCGCGGCAGATCGAGGTGCCGAAGTATCTCCGGCCGCGCACCGACACGCCGAAGCTGACCGTGGGCTACGGCGGCTGCTTCGGCTGCATCTACTCGGTGCGCGGCGCCGGCGGCTACCAGCTCTTCGGCATCACGCCGATGCCGATCTACGACCCGCAGCAGAAGATCTCCTACCTGCGCGAGTTCATGGTGCTGTTCCGCCCGGGCGACATCGTGAAGTGGAAGCCGATCGAGCGCGTCGAGTACGACGACACGGTGAAGCGCGTGGAGGCAGGCCGCTACGATCCGAAGATGCGCGAGACCACTTTCGACCTGAAGGACTTCTCGCGCGACATCGCGGCCTACAACCACCGGCTCGAGGAGGTGCTCAATGGCCGTTAGGGTCCTGAAGCCCGGCCTCGCCACCACGGTCCAGGACCTGGGGCGCCCCGGCTACTACCACCTCGGCATCCCGATCTCCGGCGCCATGGACCGCTTCGCGCATCGCGCCGCCAACCTGCTCGTCGGCAACGACGAGGGCGCCGCCACGCTGGAGGCCGTTTTTCTGGGCCCGGACCTGGAGTTCACGCAGGATGCCACCGTCGCCGTCACCGGCGCCGAGCTGGCGCCCAGGGTGAACGGCGAGCTGCGTGAAACCTGGGCCTCCTTCCCGGTGAAGAAGGGCCAGGTGCTCTCCTTCGACCGGCTGAAGGGCGGCGCGCGTATCTACATCGCGGTGACCGGCGGCATCGACGTGCCCGTCGTGTTGGGCAGCCGCTCGACCTACGGGCTGGGCGCGCTCGGCGGCTACGAGGGTCGCGCGCTCAAGACCGGCGACCAGCTAGAGCTTGGCGCAGGCAAGGGCGTGAAGGAGCGGAGCGTGCCGGCGAAGCTGCGGCGCGGCCCGGGCAGGCCGGCTGAGCTGCGCGTCGTGCCGGGGCTCTACTGGCATCGCATCACCGATGCGGCGCACGAGTCCTTCTTCGCCGACACCTGGAAGGTTGCGCCGGAGGCTGACCGCATCGGCTACCGCTTCAAATCCGGCCATCCGCTGCAGTTCGTCGAGCGCAAGCAGCCTTTCGGCGCCGGCTCCGACCCCTCCAACATCGTCGACGCCTGCTATCCCTACGGCTCGATCCAGGTGCCGGGCGGCACCGAGCCGATCGTGCTGCATCGCGACGCCGTCTCCGGCGGCGGCTACTTCATGGTCGGCACGGTGATCTCCGCCGACATGGACCTGATCGGCCAGTTGCAGCCGCACACCGAGACGAAGTTCGTTGCCGTGACCGTGCCGCAGGCCTTGCAGGCGCGAGCCGATTGGCGCGCCCTCTTGGCGAAGCTGCGCGATTCGTTGCACTGATAGCGCAAATCAAGGAAACGGAGTCCTCACCATGGCTGACGCAGTGACCACCGCGCCGACCCTCGCCGGCGCCCTCTGGCCCTCCAGCGCCGAGAACCGTATCTGGCGCGCGGTGCTCCTGGCGGTGCTGGGCAGCGCCTTCCTCGCGCTCCTGGCGCAGATCGAGATCCCCTTTTGGCCGGTGCCGCAGACCATGCAGACCTTCGGGGTCATGGTCATCGGCATGACCTACGGCTGGCGGCTCGCCGGTTCGACCATCGCGCTCTACCTGGTCGAGGGAGCCGTCGGTCTGCCGGTCTTCGCCGGCGGCGCCAGTGCGGCCGCGCTGGTCGGCCCGACCGCGGGCTATCTTTTCGGCTTCGTGCTGGGCGGCATGGCGATGGGCTGGCTCGCCGAGCGCGGCTGGGACCGCCATCCGGTGACCGCGGTCGCCGCCATGTTGATCGGCGACGCGATCGTCTTCGTGCTGGGCTACGCCTGGCTTGCCTACGTCATCGGCGACGCCGGCAAGGCGTTCGAGCTGGGTGTCACGCCCTTCCTCTTCGGCGATGCCTGCAAGATCGCGCTGGTGGCGGCCGGTCTGCCGCTGACCTGGAAGCTGCTGCGGCGATGAGCACGCCCTACGAGGCCGTCGCCAAGGTCCTGGAGACCTACTTCGACGGCCTCTACCACAGCGACACCAAGCGGCTCGGGCAGGTATTCCACCCCAAGGCGCGCTACGTCTGCGCGACCGAGGACAAGCTGGTCGATCTGGGGATGGACGAGTACTTCCCCATCGTCGACAAGCGGCCCTCGCCCGCCAGCCGCAACGAGCCGCGCCACGACCGAATCGTCTCGATCGAGTTCGCCGGACCGAAGACCGCCTTCGCCCGGGTGAACTGCGCGATCGGGCCGAAGCGCTTCACCGACCTGCTCTCGCTGATCCTGCAGGACGGCCGCTGGCAGATCATCTCGAAGAACTTCCACTTCGATCTGGCGGAGTAGTGTTCCCTCCCCCAGCTTCGCTGGTGGAGGGAGTTACGACCCCGCCACGTAGGCGGTCATCTGGCGGACCTCCTCCTCGGTCTCCTCCAGGCGCCATTTCACGACGTCGCCGATCGAGACCATGCCGGCGAGCCGCCCGCCGGCGACGACCGGCACGTGGCGGAAGCGGCCTTCGGTCATGATCTGCATGACCTCGGCGATGCTCTGCTGCGGCGAGCAGGTGACCACCTTGCGCGTCATCATCGCGCTGACCGGACCTTCGAGGCAGGCGGGGCCGCTCTTCGCCAGGGCGCGCACCACGTCGCGCTCGGAAAGGATGCCGACGATGGCTCCGCTCTCCATGATCAGGATCGAGCCGATCCGCTTCTCGTTGAGGATGGCCAGCGCGTCGGTCACGCCGAGTGTCGGCGGCGCCGTCACGACGGTGGAGCCTTTCGCCTTCAGGATGTCGGAAACCAGCATGGGGCGCTCTCCTGTCGCAGTCCCAGGATGGCCGCACCGGATCGAGCGCCGAATCTCCGCTCCGGCCTTGCGGCCGCTTGCCCGATGATCGGACCAATGCTCGCGCTTGGCAACAGCCGGGCCCGCCTCGACGTTCACTTCGGTCAGCGGATGAAGCGGTTCCAGTCGCCGTAGCGGACAGTGACGGTGACTGGACGCAGGGAAACCCAGATCAGCAGCAGGCCGAGGCCGACGCTGATCACCGTCGCAAGGCTATCCGCGCCGAAAGCGAAGGGCGTGACCACCAGCGCAGCCCCCAACGGGACGTTCAGGTAGCGCACGATCTTTGCGACGTCGGCAAGCGCCGTCACGGCGACGGTGAGGATCAGCGAGCCCAGCAGGTGGTCCATGTCGGCGAGCGTGCCGGCGTTGCCGAGCGTGCTGCGCGTGAACAGCAGCCAGAGGCCGATGGCGAGGCTGACGCCGAGCTCCCAGGACCAGCTGATGCCGCTGCCGAGCACGCGGCCGAGGATCGTCCCGGGTGGAAGGGCGAAGCTGTCGCCTTCGTCGCGCTGCGGCCCTCCCTCGTCGGTGTCGCCGAAGATGAGCACGCGCAGCAGCGGCCGGCCGGCGCGCTTGCGGCGGGCCAGGAACTGCCCGGTCGCGACCAGCTCGTCGAGCGAGTAGGGGATCTGCGCCAGCATGGCGGCGGCCTGCACCAGGCAGAGGAAGCACCAGGTGCCGATGAAGATCGGCTGGATGATGATGAAGCCGATCGAGACCACGCCCAGCGGCACGATCAGGATGCCGAACAGCAGCACCAGCCAGGGCATGGTGCGCCAGCGCCGGCTGGAGCCGATGACGCCGGTCAGGATCTCCAGCAGGTAGGCGAAGGCACCGAGTCCGGCATCGGGAATGGGAAAGGCCTCGGAGACCGCGGAGGTGATGACCACCTCGGTGCCGTTCATCGTCGGGTCGGGCGCCTGCGGCCCGCCGCTGAAGAAGGGGTCCCAGGCGCTGTCGCTGTGACCCAGCTGGTAGGCCGCCAGATAGCGCGACACGTAGAGGCCGACGAAGGCGAGCGCGATGATCGCCAGGCGCTGGTGCCAGGAGGAGGGCGAGAACTCCCAACCGGGCGGGATGGTGGGCCCGGTCTCGCGCGCGACCAGGGCGACGCCGGGCACCGGACGCACCACCACCGCCAGGCTGAGAACGATGGCGCCGACCAGCGTGTCGTTGGCGTAGGCGGCGGCCGAGGTGGTCCAGAAGACCAGCGGTGCCAGCATGACCCAGAGAGCGATCGCGGCCACCGCCCAGCGCAGCGGCGCGAAGCGCCATGAAAGCGTCAGCGTGGACAGCAGCAGCACCAGGACCCCGCTGGCGATGTCGCTCCAGGCGAGCGCGGTGGACTGGTAGCCCAGGAGCGGCGGCGCGGTGATGAGCCAGGTGCCCATCGCCATGTTGAGGAACGGCGCCCAGAGATTCCGTTCGTGTGTACCTCGGTAGCGCTGCTCGCCCTGGCGGCGCAGCGCTTCGACGTCGGTGGCTTCTTCCTGGGCCTCGAGAAGCCACGGCGGCGGCGTGACGCGATTGGCCTTGTACCAGCCGAGCGGATCGCGCTTCAGGCTCTCGACGATCCCCGGCAGCCTGTCGGCCAGGCGGTGCCGAGGCTCCCAGCCCAGCAGGCGCCGGGCGCGGCCGATGTCGATCTCGTAGTGATCGTCCGCCATCGCCACGAGGAAGGGCCGCTCGAAGGGCTCTTCGCCCTGGTCCAAGGCATCGGGGATCACCGGCTCCAGCGCAGCCTCGGCCCAGGCGCCGGCGCTCGCCAGGGCCTTGGGCAGGCGCAGCGTCGGCCAGTCCTGCTCGCCGTGGATCAGCTGGCCCAGCCGGCGCTGCAGCGCGCCGTAGCTCATCACCTCGGGCTCGCCGATCAGGATGACCGCTTCCTCGGGCAGCTCGTTGCGCTTGTCCACCGCCTGGCGAAAGGCCGCGGCCAGGTCTTCCTTGTGGACCACGGACTGGCCGGCCTCGAGGTCGCCCGGATAGACGTAGCTCTTGATGTCGCGCTCGTAGAGATGCGCGACCTGGTGCGCCAGCGTGGGGATGAGGCTGCGCTCGTCGTAGAGCCCGGCGATGTGCAGCAGCAGGACAGGAATCGAACCGCGCTCCTGGCGGATCACCGCCTCGGTTTCCGCCTTCGATGTCGGATAGGCCCACTTGGGTTCGATCGGCTGCGTCTCGTCGATCCGTTCGCCGGGCTTGCCCGGCCGGTGCACCAGCATGGTGCCGGCGTAGATGAAGCGCTCGACCGCATAGGCCTGCAGTGCCGCCAGGAGGTTGCGCGTGCCGCCGACATTGATCTTGTCGTAGAGCGGCTTCTTCTCGCCGGTGAAGTCGAAGTAGGCGGCGAGATGGATGACCGCGGCGATCTCGCGCCCGTGCCGGTCCGCGATCGTCTTCAGCGCCTGCTCGACCGATCGCGGGTCGGTCAGGTCGACCGCGACGGTCTCGCAGTCGGCCTGCTTGTCCGGTAGGTCCAGGCCCACCACGCGGTAGTCGTCCTTGAGCGCGCCGATGATCGCCGAGCCGACGTTGCCGGCAGCACCGGTTATGATCACCAGGGGCTTCTTTGCGGTTGTCTGCTGGGGAGCGGCAGCCATTGCGGGGAGCAACAGCCGAAGGGCCGAATCATTCCCCGCCGCGCTTGTCCGGCGCTACTTCATGAGACCTTCGCCGCAGACCTGCTGCACCGCCTTGTCCAGCGCCTGCAGCAGATTGTCGGATGTGGAGGAGAGCGAGGCGACGCTGCCGGCACCCAGCTTCTTCACCAGACGGCGATAGGTCTTCTCCTTGTCGGCGACCAGGAACAGGGGAACGATGTCGTTGCCCTGAAGCACGGCGCGCACCTGATCGACGGAAGGATAGTCCTCGTTCGTCGGGTTGCCGTCCGGGCGCCCATCCTCCGGCGGCGCTTCGTCGTAGTCGCCCTGCTCGTGGTAGCGCTCGTCGGTCACCAGCACGATGAAGCGTGCGGCGCCTGGCGAGAAACCGATGGCGCCGGCGCGCCCGGCCGCCTCCAGCAGCGCCTCCAGCTGTGCTTCGGGTTCGTTGTAGTTGCCGTAGATCTTGACCTCTCGCAGTGCCGCCAGGAGGTCCCCGTAGTTTTCCGTGAGGTTGTGATGGTGGCGGTAGGTGTAGGAGTTGGGTGCGCGCGCTTCGGGCTTGTCCTCGAACGTTCCGAGCCCGATGCGCACCTTGCCCTTCAGGCGGCCGGCGGACTGGTGCGCGATCAGGTCCTGGACGGCGCGGCGGATCGACGGCAGGTCGTCCTTGAAGGAATTGGAGACATCGATCAGCAGATAGAGATCGATGTTGCGGTCCTCCGGCGCCACCTCGGTGCAGGCCTGCTCCGTCGACTCCGGTTCCGGCGGCGGTGCCGGCGCGGGAGCCGGCGGCGGAGCCGGGGTCGGCGCGGGAACCGGGGCGGGAGCCGGTGCAGGGATCGGCGCCGGTGCAGGGATCGGCGCCGGTGCAGGAGTCGGTGCCGGAGTCGGCGCCGGTGCAGGGACTGGTAAGGGCGTCTTGGGTGGTGGCTCCGGCTTTCGTGGCGGTTCCGGCGCGGGCTCCGGGGCAGCGGCGACCACCGGACACTGCGGCAGGCGCGCCAGCTCCAGGCGCAGTGCGGCAAGCCGCTCGTCCAGCATCTGGCGCTCGGCCTCCAGCACCAGGAGCTCCGGCGGCACGGCCGCCGGGGCCTCCGCCTCGATCGGGCAGAAATCGAGCAGCTGCCAGCCGAACAGGTTGACGCTGCAGGCACGCAGCATCAGCGCGCCCAGCCCGGTCAGCACCAGCGCGAAGGCGGTCCACAGCAGGGGTGCGAGCCAGCGGCGCATCGCGCGCCTACTTCACCAGGCCCTCGCCGCAGACTTGCTCCACCGCCTGGTTCAGCGCCTGCAGCAGGTTCTCGGAAGTCGAGGAGAGCGAAGCGACGCTGCCGCCGCCGAGTTCCTTGGCGAGCTTGCGGTAGGTGCTCTCCTTGCCGCCGGCGATGAGGAACAGCGGCACGACGTCGTTGCCTTGCAGCGCCGCGCGCACCTGCCCCACCGCCGGATAGTCCTCGTTCGTCGGGTTGCCGTCCGCGCGGCCGTCTTCGGGCGGCGCATTGTAGTCGCCCTGTTCGTGGTAGTCGGCGTCGGTCACCAGCACGACGAAGCGCGCCGCGCCGGGCGAGAAGCCGAGGGAGCCGGCGCGCCCGGCCGCCTCCAGCAGCGCCTCGAGCTGCGCCTCCGGCTTGTCGTAGTTGCCGTAGGTCGAGGTCTGCCGCAGCGAGGCCAGGATCTTCGCGAAATCCTCGGTGATGTTGGCGTGATGGCGGTAGGTGTAGGCGTTCGGCGCGCGTGACTCCGGCTTGTCCTCGAAGGTGCCGAGGCCGACGCGAACCTTGCCGTTCAGTCGTCCGGCGGCCTGGCGCGCGATCAGGTCCTGCACGGTACGGCGGATCGCCGGCATGTCGTCCTCGAAGGAGGCGGAGACGTCGACCAGCAGGTAGAGATCGACGATGCGCTCCTCCGGCGGTACCTCGGTGCAGGCCTCCTCCGTCGACTGCGGCGCGGGCGCGGGCGCGGGAGCCGGTGCTGGCGGTGGCGGAGTGGGGGCCGGAACCGGCGCGGGCGCTGGAGCCGGCGGCGGTGCCGGTGCAGGCGCAGGTGCGGGTGCGGGTGGCGGAGC
>DATEDK010000325.1:0-4492 GCA_035281685.1 Kiloniellales bacterium
CGGCCTCGCGGAAAGCGGCGACTGGATCCGCAAGCCGTACACGGCGGTCGATCTGGCGCGGAAGCTGCGCGAGATCCTGGAGCGCGCGGACTAGGCGCGCTCGACCGCCGCCGCGAAGAGGTAGCCCGCGCCGCGCACCGAGCGGATCAGCGTCGGAGAGGCGGGGTCGGGCTCGATCTTCTTGCGCAGCCGCGCCACCTGCGAATCGATGGAGCGGTCGTAGGCCTCCCAGTGCCGGCCCTTTGCCAAGTCCATCAGCGTGTCGCGATCGACGACCCGCTGCGGTCGCTGGGCCAGGGCGGCCAGAAGATTGAACTCGCCCGTGGTGAGCGGAATCTCCTTGCCGTTCGCCCCGACCAGCCGCCGCTCGCCCAGATGCAGGGTGTAGCCGGCGAATCGCAGGATCTCGCCGTCGGGCCGCGGCTCGGAGGCCGCCGCGGCCGGCCGCGTGCGGCGCATGACGCTCTTGATGCGAGCCAGCACCTCGCGCAGGTGGAAGGGCTTGGTCAGGTAGTCGTCGGCGCCGACCTCCAGACCGACGACCCGGTCGACCACGTCGACCCGGCCGGTCAGCATGATGATGCCGAGATCGGAGCGGCGGCGCAGTTCGCTCGCCAGGCTCACGCCGTCCTCGCCCGGCAGCACCAGGTCGAGCAGCACGACATCGACGCGCTCGCTCTCCAGGGCCGCCCACATCTCCCTGCCGTTGGCGGCCAGGGAAACGCGCAGCCCCTGCTCTTCGAGGTAATCGGCAAGCATTCTGCGCACGCGAACCTCGTCGTCCACGACGAGCACGTGCAAGGCCGGTGAAGCCTTCAACGCGATCGCTGCCTGCTGCACCAAGGGTACCGTCTGACGTCGGGGTTCTCGCGCCATTGTTGACACAAAGCGTTACAGATTGCCACGCATTGGATCACAGGACGGGTCGTTTGGCAGACTGCCGCGGCCGGAGGGTGCTTCCCTCGGACCTACTCTGCGGTCGGGGAAAGGGGAAGCCGCCGATGCATCTCTCAGCAACGCATCCAGCGCGCAGCCTGAGCCGGCCGGACGGCGATCGGCAGCCGCCAGAGAGCGCGCTTTCCAGCCTGTTCGAGCCACGACCCACCGAAACGCTCGAGCCCGATGCCGTCCTCTTTTGGGAGGGCGACAGGGCCGAGGACCTGTTTCAGGTAGCCCGTGGATGTCTGCGGCTCTACCGGATGATGTCGGACGGCCGACGCGCGGTGACCGGCTTCATGTTCCCCGGCGAGATCCTGGGTGTCTCCTTCAAGGATCGCTACCTCTTCACCGCCGAGGCGATCACCCAGGCGAAGCTGCGGCGGGTTCCGCGCACGCAGCTGCACGCGAGCCTGGCGCGGATGCCGAAGCTCGGCCGCGAACTGCTGGCGACGGCTTCGGACGAGTTCTCCGCGGCGCAGGACCAGATGCTGCTGCTCGCGCGCAAGACCGCGTTGGAGCGCATCGCCAACTTCCTCGTCATCGTCGCCAGACGCACCGGCGCCACGCGCGAAGCCGAGGAGATCGAGCTGCCGATGTCGCGCCTCGACATCGCCGATTTCCTGGGTTTGACCATCGAGACGGTCTGTCGCGTGCTGACCAAGCTGAAGACCGAGGGGCTGATCGCTCTGCCCTCGCCGCATCGCGTGGGGCTCATCGAACTGGCCCAGCTTCGCCGCCTCGCCGGAGAGCCGGAAAGCGCGCTCGTGGCGTCGAGCGCCTCGCGGCCCACGATCCGCACGGCGGTCTGGCCAAGCTGATCGTTTCGCCAGCAGCACCCGAGTTGCCATAAGATGGCGGAACTCCCGTCGCGGCCCACCGTTGTCCTGAGCAACCTTCCCGTCCCCCGGTTGGTGGACAGGAAGCCTTCACACTCAGGGACTTAGCCATGAAGACCACGCTGGATCTCGAGCAGGCCATGCTGAGCCCCTCGACGGTGTTCAAGGCACCGGACGAGGTGCTGACGGCACCCGGCCTCTCCGACGAAGAGCGGCAGAAGATCCTCGAGCAGTGGAAACTCGATGCGCAGCGGCTCGAGGAGTCCGCCAACGAAAACATGGCGGGCGGCGAGCGCAGCCGCCTCTCCGAGGTGAGCAAGGCGCTGACCGCCCTCGAGGAGAAGAAGCGGAAGAACGCGGCATGAACGAGCGCCTCTCCGCGCCGGCGACGCAGGAGGAGACTTCGCGTGCGCCCGTGGAGCGGGCGAAGCCCGTCCAATCGCCTTCGCCGACCGGTCCGACCGGCGGCTACGCGGCGATCACCATCGGTCGCTGGTGGCATGGCCGGAGAGCAGCTAGCTTCGGCTGATCCTCGCGGCGCCCTAGTCTCGCGCCATTCAAACCCAGGTTTCGGCAGATGGACGACGAACGCAGAAGAGGCGTGCCACCGGATGCCTCTTCCGCCTGGGCCTATTTCCTGGATTTCGACGGAACGCTGGTGGACATCGCCGAACGGCCGGAAGCGGTCCAGGTCTTGCCAGCCTTGCGCATGACCCTCGGGACGCTGTCCGCGGCCACCGCCGGCGCCGTGGCACTGGTGACGGGACGCCGCATCGAGGACCTCGATGCCTTGCTCCATCCGCTGCGGCTGCCGGCGGCCGGGCTGCACGGTGGCGAGCTGCGGCTGGCCGCGGAAGCGCCGATCGAGCGCAGCGGCGCCGACACCCTCTCCGCCCCGGAGCGCGCAGCGCTGGCCGAGCTGCAGGCGCGGCACGCGCGGGTCCTCGTCGAGGACAAGGGCGCGGCCGTGGCGCTGCACTATCGCGGCGCACCAAGCGCAGCCGGGGACTGTCTGGCGCTGGCCACGCGCCTGGTGGCGGCGGCGCCGCGTCGCCGCGGTTTGCAGCGGGGCAAGATGGTGGCTGAGGTGAAGCTGGTGCAGGGCGACAAGGGCGAGGTCGTGCGCCGCTTCCTGCAGACGCCACGCTTCGCGGGCCGTCGGCCGGTCTTTCTCGGCGACGACGTGACCGACGAAGCAGGCTTCGCCGCCGTGCTCGCCCTCGACGGCCTGGCGATCCGCGTGGGCGATGGGGCGACGCTGGCGCCTCATCACCTGCCCGACCCCGCGGCGGCGCTCTCCTGGCTGGCCGGCGCGGTCGGGCGATGAACGGCCTCGATCTCGGCCTGATCGGCAACTGCTGCATCGCCGCGCTGATCGATATCCAGGGGCGCATCCTCTGGTGCTGCCTGCCGCGGCTGGACGGCGATCCGGCGTTCAACGCCCTCCTGAACCAGGATGCCGATGGCGAGCCCGCGGCCGAGGGGCTCTACGCCATCGACTACGACGGCTTGGAGCTGGCGACCCAGCGCTACCTGGAAAACACGGCGGTGCTGAAGACCGTCCTGGAGGGCCGCGACGGCTCGCAGCTCGAGATCATCGATTTCGCGCCGCGCTTCATGCACTACGGGCGCATCTTCCGGCCGGCGACGCTGGTGCGCGTGCTGCGTCCTCTGAGGGGCACGCCGCGCATTCGCGTCCGGCTGCGGCCGACCTTCGAGTACGGCTCCGTGACTCCCGCGATCACCCGCGGCTCGAATCACATGCGCATGGTGGGGCCTCAGTTCGCGCTCCGGCTCACCACCGACGCGCCGGTCTCCTTCATCGCCGAGGAGACCTGGTTCCTGGTCGAGGAGCCGCTGACGCTCGTGCTCGGGCCCGACGAGAGCCTGGCCGAGCCGGTGCCGGAGGCAGGCCGCTCCTTCCTGGAGAAGACCGTCGCCTACTGGCGCGACTGGACGCGCTCGCTGAACATTCCCTTCGAGTGGCAGGACGAGGTGATCCGCAGCGCGATCACCCTGAAGCTTTCCACCTTCGAGGAGACCGGCGCCATCGTGGCGGCGATCACCACCTCGATCCCGGAGCATCCGGACTCACAGCGCAACTGGGACTACCGCTTCTGCGGGCTGCGCGATGCCTACTTCGTGGTGCATGCGCTGAACCGCCTCTCGGCGACGCGGACGCTCGAGCACTACCTGCGCTTCATCAAGAACATCGCGGTGGCGGAGCGCAACCGCTTGCAGCCGCTTTACCCGCTGACCCTGGGCAGCAACCCGCACGAGACGACCGTGCCGGCGCTGCGCGGCTACCGCGGCATGGGCCCGGTGCGCGTCGGCAACGACGCCTACCGGCAGGTCCAGAACGATGTCTTCGGCAGCGTGGTCCTCGCGGTGACACAGTGCTTCTTCGACCGGCGCCTGCACATGGAGGGCCAGCAGCAGCTCTACGCCAGCCTGAAGCCCTTGGGCGAGGCGGCGCTCGCCAGTTACGACACGCCCGACGCCGGCATCTGGGAGCTGCGCACGCGCAAGGCCGTGCACACCTTCTCTGCCCTGATGTGCTGGGGCGCGGTCGACCGCCTCGCGCGCATCGCCCGCCGCCTCGGGGAAAAGGAGGACGAGAGGTCCTGGCGCGAGGCGGCAGGCACTATCCGCGAGGCGATCCTGGCGCGCGCCTGGAACGACCGGCTGCAATCCTTCGCCGCCACCTTCGACGGCGA
>DATEDK010000326.1:0-2884 GCA_035281685.1 Kiloniellales bacterium
TCGCCGATCTCGACGTTCGGCAGGTCGACCAGGTTCTTCAGGAAGACCGCGTGCGGATAGCCCGGCAGCGGATGCAGGCTGTTGGGGTCGGGTCCGAACATCGCGTGGCTCCTCTCGGTCTCTGGCCCGAGTTTAGCCCGCGCTTGATCCGGACGGGCCGGCGCGCCATCTAAGGGCCGCATGAGCGACCCGGGCAGCGCTTCCCAAAGCACCTCCTCCCCCTGGCACGGCACGACGATCCTCTCGGTCCGCAAGGCGGGCCGGGTGGTCGTGGCCGGCGACGGCCAGGTCTCCTTCGGCCAAACGGTGATGAAGTCGAACGCCCGCAAGGTGCGCCGGCTCGCCAAGGGCAGCGTCATCGGCGGCTTCGCCGGCGCCACGGCCGATGCCTTCACGCTCTTCGAGCGGCTGGAGGCGAAGCTCGAGACCTTCCCCGGCCAGCTGATGCGCGCCTGCGTCGAGCTCGCCAAGGACTGGCGCACCGACCGCTATCTGCGCCGTCTGGAAGCCATGATGGCGGTCGCCGACCAGAAGGTGTCCCTCGTGCTGACCGGCTCGGGTGACGTGCTGGAGCCCGAAGACGGCCTGATCGGCATCGGCTCGGGCGGCATGTATGCGCTCTCCGCCGCACGCGCCCTCATCGACTACGAACAGGACCCGGAGAAGATCGCCCGGCAGGCCATGGGCATCGCCGCGCGCATCTGCATCTACACCAATGACCAGATCGTCCTTGAATCGCTCCCTGAGTAAGGCGGAAGAGACGGCCGGCGAGGAAGTCGCCGCCGCTTTCAGCCCGCGCGAGATCGTCTCGGAGCTCGACCGCTTCATCATCGGCCAGCACGACGCCAAGCGCGCCGTGGCCATCGCTCTGCGCAACCGCTGGCGCCGGCAGCAGCTGCCGGAGGCGCTGCGCGAGGAGGTGATGCCGAAGAACATCCTGATGATCGGCCCCACCGGCTGCGGCAAGACCGAGATCGCGCGGCGCCTGGCGAAGCTGGCCGACGCGCCCTTCCTCAAGGTCGAGGCGACCAAGTTCACCGAGGTCGGCTACGTCGGCCGCGACGTCGAGCAGATCGTGCGCGATCTCGTCGAGGTCTCGATCAAGATGACGCGCGAGCGCCTGCGCAAGGAGGTGCGCGCCAAGGCCGAGCTCCTGGCGGAGGAGCGCGTCGTGACCGCGCTGGTGGGCGACAAGGCCGGCGACGACACGCGACAGAAGTTCAGGAAGCTGCTGCGCGAGGGCTCGCTCGACCAGAAGGAGATCGAGCTCGACCTGGTCGACACCAAGGCCGGCCAGCTGCCGACCTTCGACATCCCCGGCATGCCGGGCGCCCAGATGGGCATGCTCAATCTGCAGGATCTCTTCGGCAAGACCTTCGGACAGCGCACCAAGCGGCGCCGCGTCTCCGTCGCCGAGTCCTACGACCTGCTGGTCGCCGAGGAGAGCGACAAGCTGCTCGACGAAGAGGCCGTGCGTGCCGAAGCGGTCCAGGCCGTCGAGCAGAACGGCATCGTCTTCCTCGACGAGATCGACAAGATCTCCGCGCGCTCCGAGCGCATCGGCGCCGACGTCAGCCGCGAGGGCGTGCAGCGCGACCTGCTGCCGCTGCTCGAAGGCACGCAGGTGGCGACGAAGTACGGCACGGTCAGGACCGACTTCATCCTGTTCATCGCCTCGGGCGCCTTCCACCTGGCGAAGCCCGCCGACCTCCTGCCGGAGCTGCAGGGCCGGCTGCCGATCCGCGTCGAGCTCTCGGCGCTGACGCGCGACGACTTCAAGCGCATCCTGACCGAGCCGGAGAACTCGCTGATCCGGCAGTACAAGGCGCTGCTCGCCACCGAGCAGGTGACGCTCGACTTCACGCCCGAGGGCATCGACGCGCTGGCCGACCTCGCCGCCGAGATCAACGGCTCGGTCGAGAACATCGGCGCCCGGCGCCTGCACACGGTGATGGAGAAGCTCCTGGAGGAGATCTCCTTCGCCGCTTCGGACAAGCCCGGCGAGAGCCTCGTCATCGACAAGGCGTACGTCGAGAGCCGCGTCGGCGTGCTGGCGCGCAACAGCGACCTCTCGAAGTTCATCCTCTAGCCAATCACGCGGCCATGCCCAAGGCCAGCCACAGCGTGCAGGTGAAGGCGCCGGTCGAGACGGTCTGGCGCCTGCTGCTGGACAAGATCGAGAACCCCGGCGCTTACGTGCCGGATGTTACGGCCGTGCAGATTCTCGAGCGGCAGCCCGGATACGTGGTCCGGCAGATGACGGCAGGCGGCATCGAGGTGACCGAGCGCATCACGGCTTTCGCGCGCTCGCACGAGGTCGACTACGTCCTGATGGACCATCCGGTCTACGCCGGCCAGGTGGTGAACAGGATCGAGCCGCCGCTCCAGCCCGGTCTCTCCTGCACGCTCACCTTCACCCTCGATTGGCGCCGCAAGGATGGCCAGCCGGACAGGCTCGACCTGCAGCCCAACATTGTGCAGGCGGTTGAAGCGACCAAGGCGCTGGCGGAGCGCCAAGCCCGCGTCTGACCTTCGGAAAGGGCCGGCCCGCGCTCGCGATCGCAAGCCGGCCCAGATACCTACGGCTTCCGCAACGATGGATGAGGATGGCTGCTAGCGCGAGCGAGGTCCGCCCACGCCGTTGCCGCCACCGCCCCCACCGCCGCCGCCGCTTCCAGGCCCGGGTCCGGGTCCGGGCCCGGGACCGGGCCCCGCACCAGGACCGACGCCGGGACCGCCGCCACCGCCGCCACAGGCGGCCAGCCACAGCGGTCCCTCGGCCGAATTCGGCCCGCCGCAACGAACAAGTTGGGTGCCCTCGTCGGTCTTGGTCGCCGAAGCCAAGGACGCACCAACGGCCACTCCCACACCCAGGACAAGCGAC
>DATEDK010000327.1:0-7242 GCA_035281685.1 Kiloniellales bacterium
GTAAGGCACCACGACGTCCATCGCCGCCTGCATGAGGCCGAGCGGGCCGGCGGCCAGGACGACACGTTCGTAGTCGAGGCCGCTCATCAGCACGCCCACACCCTTGCCGGCCTGACCCAGCACGTTCTCGGCCGGCACCTCGACGTCCTCCAGCACCAGCTCGCCGGTGGGCGAGCCGCGCATGCCGAGCTTGTCGAGCTTCTGCGCCACCGAGAATCCCTTGAAGCCTCGCTCGACGAGGAAGGCGGTGATGCCGCGCGGCCCCGCCGCGGGATCGGTCTTGGCGTAGATGACGAAGGTGTCGGCCTCGGTGCAGTTGGTGATCCAGAACTTGCGGCCGTTCAGGACGTAGCGGTCGCCCTTCTTCTCGGCCCTGGTGGTCATCGAGACCACGTCCGAGCCCGCCCCCGGCTCCGACATCGCGAGCGCGCCCACGTGCTCGCCGGAGATCAGCTTCGGCAGGTACTTCCGCTTCTGCTCCGCCGTGCCGTTGCGGCGGATCTGGTTGACGCAGAGGTTGGAGTGCGCGCCGTAGGAAAGCCCGATGGAGCCCGAGCCGCGGCTCACCTCCTCCATGGCGACGCAGTGCTCGAGGTAGCCCAGGCCCGAGCCGCCGTACTCCTCCTCCGCGGTGATGCCGTGCAGGCCGAGCGCGCCCATCTCCGGCCAGAGCTGGCGGGGGAACCGGTCGGTGCGGTCGACCTCGGCGGCGATCGGCGCGATCTTCGCCGCGGAGAAGGCAGCGACGCTGTCGCGCAGCATGTCGGCAGTCTCGCCCAGCCCGAAGTCGAAGGGCGGCGTGCGGTTCGGGATCATCCTGGCCCTCCTTCAGTCGTCCATGCCGAGGCGCTGCCAGAGCGGCGCCACGCGCGGGTCGGCCTTCACCGCGGCGATCAGGCGCGGCAGCTCGGGATGCTCCTCGTAGGCCTGGGGCCGGCCGGGATGCCAGCTCGCCAGCATGGCGAGATAGACATCGACGATCGTCATCTCGCGCCCCATCAGGAAGGGTCCCGGCTTGAGCTGCGGCGCCACCATCGCGAAGTGCCGGCCGAAGGCCGCCTTGCCGGCTTCCTTCACGCCCGCCGTGCCCGCCGGGTCGGCGGTGTAGCGGTCGGGGTAGTAGTAGCGGACCTCGTCCTCGTAGAGCGCGGCCGCACCGAAAACCTGCCAGCGCAGCAGCGTAGCCCGCCTCGCATCGTCGCGCGGCGGCAGCAGGCGCGCCTCGGGATGGCGGTCGGCGAGATACCAGGCGATCGCCGCCGACTCCGTCATCACCTGTCCGTCGGGCAGCACCAGCGCCGGCACCTGGCCCATGGGATTGATCGCCAGGTACTCCGCGCGGTGCTGTTCGTCCTTGGCGAGCGACAGCTCGACGCTTTCCCACCGCTGCCCCGCGGCGTCGAGCACCACGGCCGCCGGAAAGGCACCCGATCCCCTGGACCAGTAGAGGCGATAGGTCATGAGCGCTCCCTCTGCTGCACGCAGGCTAGCACGGCAGGCGGATGGTCGCAGAAGGGGCTCCAAGGAGCTCAGGTGCTAGAGATCGCGGTCGAGCTCGTACTCGCGCCAGAGCGGGGTGATGGCGGGGCGCGCCACCGTGGCATCGACCAGGGCGCCCAGGCGCGGATGGCGTGCGATCAGGTCCTTCGGTTTCTCGTGCCAGGAGAGCAGCATGGCGAAGTAGGGATCGAGCGCCGAGTAGCGGCGGCCGAGGAAGAAAGGCCCGTCGGCGCGCTGTCCCAGCCAGTCGGCGACAATGTCCCACTGCCGGTCGAAGTCGCGCCGAGCCGCCTGTCGCACGCCCTCGGCGCCGGTCGCCTCTGCGGTATAGCGATCCGGATAGGTCAGGCGCAGGTCGGTTTCGTAGAGGTTGACCGCGCCGAAGGAAAGCCAGCGCAACGCCTGCGGCCGGTCCTTGTCACCCAGCGCCGGCAGCAGCTCGGCCTCCTCGAAGAACTCGGAGAGGTGCAGCACCATGGCGAGCGATTCCGTCATCACCTGACCGTCCGGCAGGATCAGCGTCGGCACGCGCGCCATGGGGTTGAGCCGCCGGTACTCCGCGGTCAGGTTCTCGCCCTTCTCGGTGTCGACGTAGACCCCCGTCCAGCGTTGCCGCGCCTCGGCGAGGAGCGCGGCAGGAGCGAAGGCGCCGGTACGCTTGCGCCAATAGAGGGTGAAGGTCATCGGGCTCCTCCGGACGCGAAAGGGCCCGAAGTCTGGTCAACTATTGCCCGCGCCCTCAAGAGAGGGAACCTCATGCGACGCATGAAGAGAATTGGCGCGAGGCTCAGCCGGCGTCCGGCATGTCGGGGCGGGCGGCCAGCACGACCAGGGTGCCGATCAGCTTGGCGCAGAGCTTCTCGCGCCCGGCCTTGAGCGCCCGCACCTCGGTCTCCGCGATGGTGAGCGTGCGGCCGGGCTTCAGCACGCGGCCGTGGGCGACGAGGAGCTCCCCTTCGGCCGGCGCCAGGAGATGCAGCTTGAATTCGCTGGTCAAAACCGAGGCCTCGGCCGGAAAGAGCGAGAAGGCCGCGTAGCCCGCCGCGGAATCGGCGATGGTCGCAACGATCCCGGCGTGGATGAACCCGTGCTGCTGGCAGAGGTCGGCGCGCCACGGCAGGCGGATCTCCACCTCGCCCGGCGCCACGGCGGTCAGCGCCGCGCCGATGGTGCGCATGACGCTCTGCCGCGCGAAGGAGTCGCGCACCCGCGCCTCGTAGCCGGGATCGGCGGGTTCGAAACGCTCGGCTGCCTCAGTCCGCAGGGCTCTGCCCTCGCTTCCTCGTGACCACCTTCTGACCGTCCTGAACTTCCTCGAACAGGGCCTGCCAGACCAGGCCGGCGCGCACCGCCATGGCGGCTTCGATGCGCGGCTTCCACCAGGCGGGAGGGTGCACGGTGATGTGCGCGTTCTCGCCGCTCGGCAGCGACTTCTTCGCCGGATAGCAGGCGATCACAAGGAAAACGCCGCGGCGCGCGTGGCCGGCGATGTCCTCCATGATCCATTGCAGGTCCTGCTCCGGGCAGTGCTCCAGCACGTCGCAGCAGATCACCAGGTCGAAGGTGCCGATCGGGCGCTCGGCGTGCGGCTTGAATCCGGGGTCGTAGAGCACGGTGCGCTCGATGCCCCAGAGGCTGGCCAGGCTGTCGACGAACTCGCCGTTCGGCATCTTCAGCGGCCTCAGCGCGTGCAGCGCGCCCTTGCCGGCGCCATAGTCGAGGAGCGTACGGGCGCCGAGCTTCGCCACCATCTCCTTGACGGTCATCATGTGGTTGTAGAGCGAGAAGCCGGCGAAGGTCTTCTCCGCCGGCAGGCCGCTCTGCACCTCGCCCTTCTCGTGCATCGTGCGGTAGGCGGTCAGCAGCTCGGTGTAGCGGGGCGAGGGATCGGCGCGGGTGTACATGGCAGCTCTCAGAGCAGGAACAGGGTGGCAAGGCCGAGGAAGGCGAGGAATCCGACGACGTCGGTGACCGTGGTCAGGAACACCGACGAGGCAACCGCCGGGTCGACCTTCAGGCGGTCCAGGGTCAGCGGGATGACGATACCGGAAAGCGCGGCCGCGACCAGATTGATCACCATGGCGGCGGCGATGATGAGGCCGATCTCCGCCCGATCGAACCAGAACCAGGCGATGGCGCCCGTCACCACGGCGAAGACCACCCCGTTGACCGCGCCCACGATCAATTCCTTGCCGACGATGCGCGCGGCGTTGGCGGCGGTCAGGTCCTTCATCGCCAGCGCGCGCACCGCCACGGTCAGTGTCTGGGTCCCGGCATTGCCGCCCATCGAGGCGACGATCGGCATCAGCACGGCGAGCGCGACCACGGCGGCGAGCGCATTCTCGAACTGGCCGATGACGACGGAAGCGAGGACGGCCGTCAGCAGGTTGACCGCGAGCCACGGCAGCCGCGCCCGGGTGGTGTCCAGCACGTCCCGGTAGAGGTCGGTCTCGGTCACGCCGCCGAGCTTCAGGAGGTCGTCCTCGGCTTCCTCGTCGATCACGTCGACGACGTCGTCCACGGTGATGACGCCGACCAGCCGGCCGGCGCCGTCCACCACCGGGGCCGAGACCAGTCCGTAGCGGCGGAACAGGTTGGCGACGTCGGCCTGGTCGGTGCCGAGCGCCACCGGCTTCATCCGCTCGACCTCCATCACCTCGGTCACCTTCTGCGGCCGGCGCGAGCGCAGCACGCGCGACAGCGGCACCACGCCCAGCGGCTGGTGCTTCGGGTTGACCACGTAGAGGTCGTAGAAGTCGTCCGGCAGGTTCTCCGCCGAGCGCATGAAATCGATGGTCTCGCCGACGCTCCAGGCCGAGGGGATCGCCACCACCTCGCGCTGCATCAAACGCCCGGCGGTGCCTTCCTCGAAGGTGGCGCCCTCGACCAGGAGACGCCGGTAGGCCTGCGGCAGGCGCGCGAGGATGCGGCTCTGCGCCTCCTCGTCGAGGTCGGCGAAGACCAGCACCGCATCGTCGGAGTCGAGCTGCGACAGCGCCCGGGCCAGGAGGTCCGGCCCCATCAGCTCGATCACCTCCTCGCGCACCGTGCTGTCGAGGTAGGTCAGCGTCTCCGGATCGATGTCGGCGCCCAGCGCCTCGACCGCGGCGACGCGATCGTCGTGCGCGAGGGCTTCGAGCAGATCCGCCTGGTCGACGGGATCGAGCTCGAGCAGCCGGCGCCGGATCGCCTCGCGGTCCTGCGCCTCGACCGCCTCCTCGACGGCATAGACCTCCTCCGGCGAGAGCTCGAAGCCCTCCTCCGTGTCGGCCGCAGGCTCGATCGGCTGAGGCTGCAGCGTCTCCTGGTCCTTCTCGCTCACCCGCGGCCCCGCTCAGCCAATGCCGTGGCCTCGGCCGCGGCAATCGCGGTCATGTTGACGATGCCGCGCGCCGTCACGGAGGGCGTCACGATGTGGGCGGAGGCGGCGGCGCCGACGAGGATCGGCCCGACCGAGAGTCCCTCGCCCATGGAGCGCAGCAGGGTGAAGGCGATGTTGGCCGCATCGAGATTCGGCATGATCAGCAAGTTCGCCGCGCCCCGCAGGTGCGAGGCCGGGAAGACGCGATGCCGGATCTCCTCGTTCAGCGCCGCGTCGCCGTGCATCTCGCCCTCGACCTCGAGATCCGGCGCCTCGGCATGCAGCAGCGAGGTTGCCAGGCGCATCTTCCGTGCCGACTCGTCCTCCGACGAGCCGAAGGCGGAGTGCGAGAGCAGCGCCACCTTCGGCTCCAACCCGAAGCGCCGCACCTGCTCGGCGGCGAGCAGCGTCATCTCGACGATTCCTTCGGCCGTCGGATTGGGCGTGACGAAGGTGTCGGCGATGAACACCTGCCCCTTCGGCAGGATCAGCAGCGAGAGCGCGGAGAGCTCGCGCACGCCGGGGCGCCGGCCGATCACCTGGCGGATCTGTTCGAGGTGGCGGTGGTAGCGTCCGGTCGGTCCGGCCAGCATGGCGTCGGCGTCGCCGAGACGAACGGCAAGGCTCGCGATCACGGTGCTGCTAGTGCGCACCAGCGCCTTCGCGGTGTCGGGCGTGATGCCCTGCCGCTGCAGCAGCGAGTGGTAGGTGCCCCAGTAGGTGTCGTAGCGCGGATCGCTCGCCGGGTTGATCAGCTCGAAGTCCTCGCCCGGGCGCGCCCTGAGGCCGAGCCGCTTGGCGCGCGTCCCCACCACCTCCGGCCGGCCGATCAGGATCGGTCGCGCCAGCCTCTCGTCGATCACGACCTGCGCAGCGCGCAGCACGCGCTCGTCCTCGCCGTCGGTATAGATCACGCGCCGCATCGCACCCTTGGCGGCGATGAACACCGGCTTCATCGCCAAGCCGGAGCGGTAGACGAACTCCTCCAGCCGCTGGCGATAGGCGGCGAAGTCGCCGACGGGGCGGCGCGCCACGCCGCTGTCCATCGCAGCCTTGGCCACCGCCGGCGCGATCTCCAGCATCAGGCGCGGATCGAAGGGGCGTGGGATGATGTAGTCCGGCCCGAAGGCCGGCTGCTCGCCGCCGTAGGCGTTCTGCACCACCTCCGAGGGGATCGCGCGCGCGAGCTGCGCCAGCGCGCGCACCGCCGCGAGCTTCATCTCCTCGTTGATCACCGTGGCGCCGACGTCGAGCGCGCCGCGGAAGATGAAGGGAAAGCAGAGGACGTTGTTCACCTGGTTGGGATAGTCGCTGCGGCCGGTGGCGATGATGGCGTCCGGCCGCGCCGCCTTGGCCTCCTCCGGCATGATCTCAGGCGTCGGGTTGGCCAGCGCGAAGACCAGGGGCCTTTCCTTCATCTTCGCCAGCCACTCCGGCTTCAGCACGCGCGGCGCCGAGAGACCGAGGAAGATGTCCGCGCCCTCGATGGTGTCGCCCAGCGAGCGCAGCTTGCTCGGCTGCGCATAGCGCGCCTTCCAGGGGTCCATCAGGCTGGTGCGCCCTTCGTAGACCAGCCCCTCGATGTCGTGGACCCAGATGTTCTCGCGCCTGACGCCCAGCGATACCAGCAGGTCGAGACAGGCGAGCGCCGCGGCACCGGCGCCCGAGACCGCCATCTTGACCTTGCCGATCTCCTTGCCGACCAGCGAGAGCCCGTTCAGCACCGCGGCGCCGACGATGATCGCGGTGCCGTGCTGGTCGTCGTGGAAGACCGGGATCTTCATGCGCTGGCGCAGGTTGCGCTCGACCTCGAAGCACTCGGGCGCCTTGATGTCCTCGAGGTTGATGCCGCCGAAGGTCGGCTCCAGCGCGGCGATGACGTCGCAGAGCTTGGCGACGTCGCGCTCGTCCACCTCGATGTCGAAGCAGTCGATGCCGGCGAACTTCTTGAACAGCACCGCCTTGCCTTCCATCACCGGCTTGGCGGCGAGCGCACCGATCGAGCCCAGGCCGAGCACGGCGGTGCCGTTGGTCACCACGGCCACCAGGTTGCCGCGGCTGGTGACCTCGAAGACCGCCTCGGGATCGGCGACGATGGCTTCGGAGGCGGCGGCGACGCCGGGCGAATAGGCGAGCGAGAGGTCGCGCTGCGTGCCGAGCGGCTTGGTCGCCGCGATCTCCAGCTTCCCGGGCTTGGGCAGCCGGTGATAGGCGAGCGCCGCGGCCTTCCTCGGATCGCTCGTGTCGTCGGCCATGGGCATCCCCCTCCGCTGCCAGCGCAGAGGTAAGCCACCGCCTTGCGGCGAGGCAAGCCTGTGCGGCCGATTTCTAGCTCTGCGGCCCCAGGACCGGCGGTGCCTCGCCCATGTCCCAGAAGAGGC
>DATEDK010000328.1:0-3630 GCA_035281685.1 Kiloniellales bacterium
CGGAGCGGGTGATGGAGCTTCGCTCCGTCCCACGCCGAGCCGAGCTCGTCCGTCGTGACCGCGACCGGCGAGAGCGCGCTTCGCGGCTTCCCGTGGAAGAAGCCGAACCCCTTCGCGAGCTCGGCCGGGATCAGGTGGCGCAGGCTGACGTCGTTCGCGAGCATCACGAGGCGGATGCCCTCGAGCGCCGCCTCGGGCGTCGCGCCCATCGCGACGTCGCCGGTGATGACCGCCACCTCGGCCTCGAAGTCGCAGCCCCAGGCCTCGTCGGCGAGCGGGATCGGATCGCGCGGCCCGAGGAAACCGTCGGAGCCGCCCTGGTACATCAGGGGATCGCTCCAAAAGGAGGCCGGCATCTCGGCGCCGCGGGCCTTCCTGACCAGCTCGACGTGATTCACGTAGGCCGAGCCGTCGGCAAACTGGAAGGCGCGCGGCAGCGGCGCGGCGCAGTCCTCGGGCCGGAAAGGCACGACCTCCTTGGCCTTGCCTGCCTCCAGTGCCGCTGCCTCCTTCGCCAGGCGCGGCTCCAGCCTCGCCCAGTCGTCGAGCGCCGCCTGCAGCGTGCGGGCGGACTCGGCCGGGGCGCAGCGCGTCATGTCCTTCGACACCAGCACCAGCCGACCGTCCCGGCCGGACCTGAGCGAGGCCAGTCTCATGCGCGCGGCTGCCCGGGTGCTTGTCCAGGGGTCTGCCAGGAGCGCACGTAGTCGACGTTCTCCGCGCCGGCCATCGCCTCGCCGGGCGTCAGCGCGTCGCGCGAGTCGATCATGACCGCGTACTCGTCGGTGGCGGCCTTGGCCGGTGTGAAGGCACGGGTCAGCGCCTTGGGATGCGGCCCGTGCGTGAAGCCGCAGGGATGGAAGGTCAGCATCCCCGCCTTGATGTTGTCGCGGCTGAAGAAGTCGCCGGCGTGATAGAAGATCACCTCGTCGTAGTCGTCGTTGTTGTGGAAGAAGGGCACCTTCAGCGCGGCGGGGTCGCTCTCGAAGGGTCGCGGCACGAAGGTGCAGACGACGAAGCGGTTGCCGACGAAGGTGGTGTGCGCCGAGGGCGGCAGGTGGTAGCGGTGGCTCATCAACGGCCGGATGTCGGCGACGTTGATGCGCACCGGCGCGAGATCGCCCTTCCAGCCAACCGCATCCAGCGGATTGAAGGGATAGGTGACGGTCGAGACGGCGCCGAGCCGCTTCACCTTCACCTGCCAGCTCTTCTCGTCCTGCTGCGCCAGGAAGGCTTCGTCGATCGCCGGCACCTCCAGCATGGCCGGATCGAAGATCGCGTGCGGACCGACGAGGCCCTTCTCCGGCAATGAGTAGCCGCCGTTGGTCGCCTCGATCAGGAGCGCGGAGATCGGCGAGGACGCCTCGATGCGCCACATGGTCGAGCGCGGCAGCATCACGTAGTCGCCGGCGCGGATCGAAAGGTGCCCGTAGTCGCAGAAGAGCTCGCCCCTGCCCTCGTGAACGAACAAGAGCTCGTCGCCGTCGGCATTGCGCGCCAGCGCCTCCATGCGCTTGGGCGCGCGCCAGAAACGCAGCTTCACGTTCTGGTTCTGCAGCACGGTCGGCGCATCCCAGGGCGAAGCCTGCTCTGCGTTGAGGCGCGTCAGGTCGAAGGCGCGGGGCCGGAGCGGCCCCTCCCAGTCCACCCAGCCGGTCGGCGGGTGTCGGTGGTACATGTGCGTCGCCTGGCCGAAGAAGCCCTCCTTGCCGAGTTCTCGCTCGTAGGTGCCCTCCGGCAGGCCGACATGCGCCTGGTGCGAGGCCCTGCCTTCGATGCGGGGAAAGGAAATCGCGCGCTTCATGCGTGTACTCCCGGGATGGGCGAGGTGGCATTCGCAAGCATCGCTTGCGTAAGGCTCTGGACTGCAATATCGTTGCAAATGCAACTACTGTCAACAGGGCGCGACCATGGCAGAGCTATTGCAGGAGCAAGGTCACCTGTTCCGGCTGGAGGACTTCCTTCCCTACCGCCTCTCGGTCGCGGCCAACCGCGTCAGCCGCGCCTTCGCCAGGCGCTACGCGCAGGAGTTCGGCCTCACCATCCCCGAGTGGCGCGTGCTGGCCGTGGTGGGCGACAGCTCGCCGATCTCGGCCGGCGAGATCGTGCTGCGCACCGCGATGGACAAGGCCAAGGTCAGCCGGGCCGTGGCCGGACTGCTCGACCGCGACCTGCTGCGCCGCGCCGTCAATCCGCTGGACCAGCGCCGGCACATGCTGACGCACAGCCGCAAGGGCCGGCAGATCTACGAGACCATCGTGCCCCGCGCGCTCGCGCTCGAGGCAGAGGTGACGCAGGAGCTGAGCGCCGAGGAACGGCGGCTCTTGGGCTCGCTTCTGCAGCGGCTGATCCGTCAGGCCTCGCTGCTCGACGCCGACGAGGGTCCCGATCCAGAGTAATTTCTTGCATCTGCAACGAATTTCATCGCTGCTGTGATCTCACTCACAGGGCGAAGAGAAAGCGTTGGACAGCAACCGGCCTTTGCCGTTGGAATGCCCCCGCGTTGGCCCGAGCTTCGGCCGAGAGGCACGTTTCACCAGGGGGTTCAATCCATGACCGTTCGTTTCCGCGTCCTGGCGGCGCTCGCCGCGTCGCTGCTGGGCAGCACCGCAAAGGCGGACGAGCAGCTCGACCGCGGCAAGTACCTCGTCACCATCATGGACTGCGCCGGCTGCCACACGCCCTGGACGCCGCAAGGCATGCCCGATTTCGCCAAGGCCCTGCACGGCGCCAACTACGGCTTCGAGATGCCGGGGCTGGGCGTCTTCGTGCCGCCGAACCTCACCTTCGACAAGACCGGCCTCGGCGACTGGACCGACGAGCAGGTGATCGCCGCGGTCACCAAGGGTGAGCGGCCCGACGGGCGCATCCTGGCGCCGATCATGCCCTACCATTCCTACAGCGCGCTGACGCCAGAGGACGCAAAGGCACTGGTCGCCTACCTGCGCAGCCTGCCGCACGCGGTCTACGACGCGCCCGGCCCCTGGGGCCCCGGCGAGAAGCCGACCGTGCCGTACCTCACCATGAAGATGCCGGGGTAGAACCGACCGACACCCCTCACCCTGTCCCTCTCCCCGCAAGCGGGGCGAGGGGACCCCTGGCCCGACGGCAGCGCTGCCGTCCCCTCGCCCCCGAAGGGGGAGAGGGACAGGGTGAGGGGCGGTTCCTTACACCACCAACACCGTCGATCCCGTCGTCTCGCGCGCTTCCAGGCGGCGGTGCGCTTCGGCGGCCTCCCGCAGCGGCAGCCGCAGGCCGATCGCCGGCGTCACGATCCCGCGCTCGATGGCGGCGAAGAGCCGGCGGCTGCCGGCGGCGACCTGCGCGCGCGTGCCGGCGTAGTGGCCGTAGTTCGGGCGGGAGACCTTGGCCGACTTCGAGGCCAGGCCGGCCACGTCCAGCGGCTCCAGCGGGCCTGCCGCCTGGCCATAGGAGACGATGTGCCCGCCCTCGGCGAGACAGCGGAAAGACTGCGCCAAGGAATCGCGGCCGACGGCGTCGAAGATCGTCGCCACGCCGCGCCCGCCGGTCAGCGCCAGCACGCGCTCCGCGAAGTCGACCTCGCGATAGACGATCGCGTGGGCCGCGCCCGAGGCCAGCGCGCGGCGGGCCTTCGCCTGACTGCCGACC
>DATEDK010000329.1:0-6346 GCA_035281685.1 Kiloniellales bacterium
GCGGCCGCTTCGGCGACGTTTTCCGGCCGATGACCGGCGAGGTCTCGGCGCGCGTCCCCCTGGCCTCGGCCGAGGAGGTGGCGGCCGCCGTGGCCAGCGCCAAGGCGGCGCAGCCGGCGTGGGGCGCCATGAATCCGCAGCGCCGCGCGCGGGTGATGATGGCCTTTCTGAACCTTCTGCATCGCGACATGGCCAAGCTGGCCGCGCTCTTGTCGGACGAGCACGGCAAGACGCTGGCCGATGCGCGCGGCGACATTCAGCGCGGTCTCGAGGTGGTCGAGTTCTCGCTCGGCATCCCGCACCTCCTGAAGGGCGAGTACACCGACAACGCCGGCACCGGCATCGACATCTACTCGATGCGCCAGCCGCTGGGCGTCGTCGCCGGCATCACGCCGTTCAATTTCCCGGCCATGATCCCGATGTGGAAGTTCGCCCCGGCGATCGCCTGCGGCAACGCCTTCATCCTGAAGCCGTCCGAGCGGGATCCCTCGGTGCCGCTGCGCCTGGGCGAGCTGATGCTGGAGGCGGGCCTGCCGCCCGGCATCCTCAACGTCGTGAACGGCGACAAGGTGGCGGTCGATGCGATCCTCGACCATCCGGACGTCAAGGCCATCGGCTTCGTCGGCTCGACGCCGATCGCCGAATACATTTACACGCGCGGGACCGCGCACGGTAAGCGCGTGCAGTGCTTCGGCGGCGCCAAGAATCACGCGATCGTCATGCCCGATGCCGACATGGAGCAGGCGACCGACGCGCTGATCGGCGCCGGCTTCGGCTCGGCCGGCGAGCGCTGCATGGCGATCTCCGTGGCGGTGCCGGTCGGCAAGGGCACGGCCGATGCGCTGCTCGAGCGGCTGCTGCCGAAGGTCGAGAAGCTGCGCGTCGGCACCTCGACCGATGCCGAGGCGGACTACGGTCCGCTGGTGACGGCGCAGCATCTGCAGAAGGTGCGCGACTACATCGACATCGGTGTGAAGGAAGGCGCCAAGCTCGTGGTCGACGGCCGCGACTTCAAAATGCAGGGCTACGAGAAGGGTTTCTACCTCGGCCCCTGCCTCTTCGACGAGGTGAAGCCGGAGATGCGCATCTACCAGGAGGAGATCTTCGGTCCTGTGCTGTCGATGGTGCGCGCGCACGACTTCGAGGAAGGCCTGCGGCTCGCCTCGGATCACCACTACGGCAATGGCGTAGCGATCTTCACCCGTGACGGCGACGCGGCGCGCGATTTCGCCAGTCGCGTCGAGGTCGGCATGGTCGGCATCAACGTGCCGATCCCCGTGCCGCTCGCCTACTACACCTTCGGCGGCTGGAAGCGCTCCGGCTTCGGCGACCTGAACCAGCACGGGCCGGACGCCGTGCGCTTCTACACGCGCACCAAGACCGTCACCTCGCGCTGGCCGAGCGGTGTCAAGGAAGGCGCCTCCTTCGTCATCCCGACGATGAGCTAGGCGGCTCTTGGATTTCACGCTGACCGACGAGCAGCGCGCGATCCAGGAGACCGCGCGCTCGTTCGCCGCCGAGCGCATGGCGCCCGAGGCCGCGCGCTGGGACGAGGAGAAGATCTTCCCCGAAGCCGCGCTGCGCGAGGCGGCGGCGCTGGGTTTCGGCGGCCTCTACTGCAAGGACGACGTCGGCGGCTCCGGCCTCACCCGGCTCGACGCCGCCCTGGTCTTCGAGGAGCTGGCGCGCGCCTGCCCCTCCACCGCCGCCTACATCTCCATCCACAACATGGCGGCCTGGATGGTCGACCGCTTCGCCAACGACGCGCTGCGCCGGCGCGTGCTGCCGAAGCTCATGACCATGGAGCACTTCGCCAGCTACTGCCTGACGGAGCCTTCGTCCGGTTCGGATGCGGCGTCGCTGCGCACCCGCGCGCTCAAGGACGGTGAGCACTACGTGCTGAACGGCAGCAAGGCCTTCATCTCCGGCGGCGGCCGCTCCGACATCTATGTCGTCATGGTGCGCACGGGCGGCGAGGGGCCGAAGGGCATCTCGACGCTGGTCGTGCCGAAGGACACGCCCGGCCTTTCCTTCGGCAAGCAGGAGAAGAAGCTCGGTTGGAATTCGCAGCCGACCGCCATGGTGAACTTCTCCGACGCACGCGTGCCGGTGGAGAACCGCGTCGGCGAGGAAGGCGAGGGCTTCAAGATCGCCATGGCCGGTCTCGACGGCGGGCGCATCAACATCGCTGCCTGCTCGCTCGGCGGTGCGGCCGCCGCGCTCGACGCCACGCTCACCTATACCGCAGAGCGCAAGCAGTTCGGCCAGCGCCTGGCCGATTTCCAGGCCCTGCAATTCCGTCTCGCCGACATGGCGACGGAGCTCGAGGCCGCGCGCCTCATGGTCTGGCAGGCCGCCGCCAAGCTCGATGCCGCGGCAGCGGACAAGACGCCGGCCTGCGCGATGGCCAAGCGCTACGCCACCGACGCCTGCTTCGAGATCGTCAATCAGGCCCTCCAGCTGCACGGCGGCTACGGTTACCTGAAGGACTTCCCGATCGAGCGCATTCTGCGCGATCTGCGCGTGCACCAGATCCTGGAAGGCACGAACGAAATCATGCGCGTCATCGTTTCGCGCAGCCTGATTCCGAGCTGGCCGGCGAACCGCTAGGCAAGAAAAGCCTTGTATCGGTGCATGGCGTAAAGCCCTGACCGTACAGGGATTCTGCGTGACAACTTCAGGGCAGCGCCCTTTCAAGGGGTGAGCCTGTGACCGGAGTCACAGCCTTGCTGCACTGCCGAACACACTTTTGGGACATGCGATCGAAGCAAGAAGGTCCGATCATCATGTCCCGCACTGCTACCACCAGTTCCCTGTCGAGCGTCGCCACCGCCTGGTTGTGGCTGCGCGAGCGGCTGCGCCGGCACAGGCTCCGGCTGAGGCGCGAATTGCACGCCCGCCGCGCGATCGAAGAGCTGACGGCGCTCGACGACCGCATGCTGGCGGACATCGGTCTGGATCGCGGCAGCATCGGCTTTGCTGCCCGCTACGGCCACCTGTCGGCCGAGCACGCGCCGCTCGGCCTGCGGTCGTCGACCGCGATGCCGACGGCCACGCAGCAGCGGACTCCGTCCCGTTCCCCCGCCTAGGTCAGCCTCGCCTAGGCCTCAGCCTGGCCGGCCGGGCGATAGCTTCGGCCGGCCTTTTTTTGCGCACCTCTCCCCAGCGAACCCGATCACTGTCCCTTTGTGAAAGCCGTCACAGCGCGCTGGGCGGCTGCGCCTCACCTTTCCTGGATCGAGACAGCCAGGAAAGGCACGACCATGAGGATCACCGTCATGCTTGCCGCCGCTGGCACAGCGCTCTTCGCAGCCAGTGGCTTTCTGCAGCGTTCGCTGAAACGCGCCTTCGGTGGCATCTGCCGCAAGCGCCGGGGACGCCGCTCGATCGACGCGCTGCGCGCGCTCGATGATCGTCTGCTCGCCGACATGGGCGTCGACCGTTGCAGCATCGGCTTCGCCGCCTGTCACGGTCGCCTGCCGAGACGGCACGTGCCGCTGACCGTGCGGGCCGGCAACGTGGTCGAGCTCGAGCGTGCGGCGCGCCATCGTACCCGGGTGGCCTGAGGCTCAGGAGGCCGAGCGCAGGTCGCGCGCGATCCCCTTCTGCCGCTCGAACTCGGCGCGGCGGCGCGCGATCTCCTCGGCCGAGAGGCGCTCGATGTTGCAGTAGTCGAGCTTCCAGGCAGGATCATCGCTCCAGCGCAGGGGAGACTGCACGGTGGTCCGAGCCGCCGGCGCCGCCTCCAGCAGCGACAGCGCCAGGTCCAGGGTCAGGCTCTGCGAGACCGGATCCCTCGGCCGGCCGGCGCTGTTGCCGAGAGGAAAGTCGGAGAAGAGGAAGCGCGGCACCCCGGCGTGCTCGACGATATCCTTGGCCGAGCCCATGACCACCGTGGCGATGCCGTTCTCCTCCAGCGCGCGGGCCGCGAGGCTGACGCTCTGGTGGCAGACCGGGCAGTTCGGCACCAGGATCGCCGCCTCCGCGCGGTCGGCCAGGCAGCGGGCCACCAGCTCGGGGCAGTCCTGCTCGAGCGAGGTGCGGTGGCTGCGGTTGGTGGGCAGGCCGTGGAAGCGCGGCGCCAGGCTGCCGATCCGCCCGCTGGCCGCGGCCCGGCGCAGCGCCGGCAGCGGGAAATAGGCGGCCGGATCCTCGGCCGTGGTGTGCTTGCGGTCGATCGCGATGTGCGAGATGCGCAGGTCGTGGTCCTCGGCGGAGGCACCGGAATAGACTTGGTAGAACTTGGCGGCGGCGTTGTAGGGCGCGCCCGGTCCCTGGTCGCCCTTGCCCGGCTGGTAGGGCGCTGCCGTCGTCACCAGCGCGACCCGGCATGCGGCCAGGGGCTTCGTCAGCCGCCGGAACGGCACCTCCGCGAAGTGCGCCCATACGTAGGGGGCGTAGCCAAAGGCGCCGTAGTAGCGCCGCGTACGCTCCATGTAGGGGATCGGCACGTCGTGCGCCGCCGCGAAGCCGGGTGCCAAAGAGATCATCCTGGCGACTCTGCCGCTTGCAGTCGCAGGACCTGTTTGGCCACCTTGCCGGCCGCGTTCTTCGGCAGCTCCGCTAGGAGCACGATGCGGGTCGGTACTTTGAAGCGGGCCAATCGCGAGCGGCAGTGCGATAGCAGGGTCGTCTGGGCATCGTCGTTGGCAGTCTGCCGGCGCAGCACGACGTAGGCGATCGCGGTCTCGCCGTAATCCGGGTGCGGCGCGCCGACGACGGCGGCATCGGCCACCAGCGGGTGCTCGTGCAGAACCTCTTCAACTTGGCGCGCGGAGATGTTCTCGCCCCCGCGGATAATGATGTCCTTCTTCCGGTCGGTCAGGAAAAGGAATCCCTCCGCATCGAGATAGCCGAGGTCGCCGGTGCGCAACCAGCCATCCGGGATGACCTCGCGCGTCGCTTCCATCAGGCCACGGTAGCCGAGCATCATCGTCGGACCACGCATGACGACTTCGCCAACCACACCAGCCGGCAGGGTGTTGCCCTCCTGATCGACAATGCGAACTTCCAGACCGTCCAGCACGCTACCGACGGATCCTAGCCGTCGCTCGCTGGCGCTTGGCGAATTCATCGTGACGGTGCAGGTAGCCTCCGACAGACCGTAGCTGACAATGACTGGCAAGCCGAACCTCTCTTCGAATCGCCGCTGCATCTCCGCCGTGAGTGGCGCCGCGCCGGTGCGCACGAACCGCAACGAGGAGATGTCGAGTCCCGGATCCGGTCCGGGCTCTTCCAGCAGGCGGCTCAGGATCGTCGGCACTGCTGTGAAGTACGTAGGCCGATAGCGGGCCACTGCGGGCCAGAACTCCTCGGCGACGAATCGCGCCCGCAGTGCGATCGAAGCGCCTGCCAGGATCGGCAGCATCACCTGGTTGAAGAGGCCGTTGCCGTAGAAAATCGGCATGATTACCAGCAGGCGGTCCTCCGGACCCAGCCTGGTGCGCTCCAGCACCTGTCGTGCATTGGTCAGCACACTTTGGTGCGACAGCAACACTCCCTTGGACCGGCTGGTTGTTCCGGATGTGTACAGCAGGACGGCCGGAGCCTGCGGATCGATCGCCGGCAGTGTCGGTGCAGGCCCGCCGGTGGCTGTCGCGAGCCGCTGCTGATCCCACAGTCCTGCAGACGGCGGGAGCACGCGCGTGACGAGCTGCCTCAAAGGCTCATCGTCGATGATAACGCCCTTCGGATCGCAGTCGGCGAGCTGGATGGCAAGCTCGCCCTCGGTCAGCGACGGATTCACCGGCACGTAGACCGCTCCGCATTTCAGGATGCCGAAAATGCCCGCGATAAGACGTGGCTGCGTGCGCGAGGCTTGACAGACACGATCGCCCGGTCTGACACCCAGCCGCATCAGGGCAGCGGCCACAGCATCGGATTCGGCGCGCAGCTCTGCATAGCTATAGCGGCGATCATCGAACAGGAGCGCCGTGCGGTCGGCGATGCCTGGGCGGTCGCCTAAGAGGTCCGCAAGAGTCTGGATGGCGTTGATCACGGTGGTCTGTCCGCCTTCTCTGCGGCATGGCCTGCTGGCACAGGCTTCCGCCACTTGCCAGCTTAGCACTCTGGAATTGCCCCGGCGGCGACCCTTCGAAAAGGGAACGGTCTTCCCACCAGCCGGCAGCCGGCTCGGCATACGGTTGTATTCCCACTCGGGAGTGCATCCCTGTTCCACCGGCGCCGCCGTCCGCTTCGTCCTGCCCGCGAGCACCGCCCCTGGCTTGATGGCCCGCTGCGGCGACGGAGGCGCATCTTTGCCTCCCAACATCGGCTCGACCTGAGAATCCCGGTGGCGCTCCTCGCTGCCGTGGCGCTTTTCGTTGCCTTGAAAGGTCAATCGCTC
>DATEDK010000330.1:0-3318 GCA_035281685.1 Kiloniellales bacterium
CGGTCGAGCCGGCGGTCGTGTAGACCGTGGCGCCGAAGGCGCTCGCCAGCTGGATCGCGGTCGTGCCGATGCCGGAGCTGCCGCCGTGCACCAGGAAGCGCTCGCCGGCCTGCAGGCGGCCGCGGTCGAAGACGTTGCTCCAGACGGTGAAATAGGTCTCGGGAATGGCGCCGGCCTCGATCAGGCTCAAACCCTTGGGCACCGGCAGCACCTGCGGTGCCGGCGCGGTGCAGTACTCGGCATAGCCGCCCCCCGCCACCAGCGCCGTCACCTCCTGGCCGAGCGCGAAGCCGGCCACGCCCTGTCCCAGCGCCGCGATGCGCCCGGCGAGCTCGAGCCCGGGGATGTCCGAGGCGCCGGGCGGCGGCGCATAGCCGCCCCGGCGCTGCAGGATGTCCGGCCGGTTGATGCCGGCGGCGGCCATCTCGATCAGCACCTCGCCCGCGGCGGGTGCCGGCACCGGCCGGCGCGTCGGCACGAGCGCCTCCGGGCCGCCGGGTTGCTTGATCTCGATCGCGGTCATCTCGCTGGGCAGTGCCATGGCGATCCCCTTCGCTCTTTGCTTCGCGCGTCCGATCTACGATGCTGCGCATCAGCCCACAAGACAGCGGGAGGCAGCCATGGACGCGGAAGACCTGGAGCCACGCACCAAGAGGCCGAAGCTGCGCGATCTGGACGCCATGGGGCTCGGCGAGCTCGAGGACTACATCGTCGAGCTGAAAGCGGAGATCGAGCGCGTCGAGGCCAAGCTGAAGACCAAGCGCGCGCACCTCGCCGGTGCCGCCGGACTGTTCAGGGCCTGAACGAAGCGGCGGCCTCAGGCCGACCGCCAGACCGCTCCGGGCTCAGTGCCGCGACCGCTGGGGGCCCTCGCCTTCCCATTGGTGCATGACGCGCTCGGCGCCGGCGGTGGCGGCTTCCACCGCATCGCCAGCCACGCGTTCGGCCGACTCTCCGAGGTCGCGAACCGTCTGCTTGACCTCGTCGCGGGCCCGTCCGGCCAGCGCGCCGAGATTGCGCCGCTCCATCGGCGTGGTCGGCAACAGCGCGCCCAGCAGCGCGCCGAAACCGACGCCGATGGCGATCGCCAGCAGCGGCTGCTCGCGCAGGAAGGTGCCGGCTTGCTCGCGGCCACGGTGGACCAGCTCGCGCGCCTGTTCGGCGGTATGCATGACGCTCTCCTTGACGTTGTGGGCTCCGTGACCCACGGCGGTAGAGGCGCGACCGGCGAGATCGCCGGCGCGCTCGATGCCGTGCACCACGCTTTCCTTCACGCTTTGTGCGCCGTGGCCGACCGTCGAGGAAACGCGGCCGGCAAAGTGGCCGGCTGCTTCTGCCGTCTGCGTCACGCCTTCGACGACGCCCTGAGCGCCTTCGTTCAGCATGCGCGACACGCGAGAGGCGAACTCGCTCGCGCTCTCGCCGCCGTGCCGGGCGAGACCGAGCACCTCGGCCTGCGCGTGCGCGACGCGTTCGGCGAAGGCCTCGGCCGTCTCGTCGATCTGCTGCCGCAGCTCCTGCGCCACCCTGCGCGCCCGATGCAGCAGACCTTCCCTGTGCCTGCGGTACCGGTCGTCGTCGGAGTCGTAGCTCTGGCCCTGCCATTCGTCCCAACGGCCCGCCGACGGCTGCTGCCCTCGCTCGTCGGCGACCGAGCGCGCCATCAAGGTGAGCCCGACCGTCGTCAGTGCGAGCGGCACGCTGTGCCGCCGCAGGGCAGGGACCAGCGTCAGCCCGGCGGCCGTCAGGGCAAGGGGAAAGGGGTTGCGCCTCATGGCGCGGCTCCAGTCACCCAATAGCGAGGCGCCGCCATGCTTCAGATAGCTGACCGCCTGGTGCATCAGGCGCTGTGGTGACAGCCTGTGCTCCAGTTCCTCCAGCGTCCCGTCGATCTGCCGCCGCTCGTTCGAGATGCGGCGCTCCAAGTCGTCAAGCCTTTCGCTCATTTCAGATGCTCCCGCGCCATGCGCACATCCTCGCCGACGCTGGCCAGCGTGCGGTCCGGCACCAGCGTCTTGGCCTTCAGTCGATTGCGTCCCGCCAACAGAAGGATCACCGCCACGAGGGCAACCGCACCTCCCACGATCAGGGAGGCGGCCCAGGCCGCCATCACCTCGGACAAGGCAGCCACCGCGGCCAGGAGAAGGATCAGCAGCGCCGAGGAGCCGAGCAGCGCGCCCAGGATCAGCAGGGTGAAGCCGCCGGCCAAGCGGTTGACGCCGTCGTTCAACTCGGCCTTCAACAGGCGCCCCTCGTTGCCGATCAGACGACCGATCTGCTCGACGAGATCGCGCAGCAGCTGGCCGAAGGAGCGGTCTTCCGGCCGATCGCGCGAGCGGGAGAAGCTAGCCATGGAAGCGCTCCTCGGCCTGTGCGCCAAGCACCGCTTCCGGCCGCTCCGCGCGACCCGTTTCCTCGCTATCGCGGTCGGCGAAGCGGTGCTGCTCGGAGTCGCGAGACGTACTGGTCGTCTTCAGGAAGCGGGCAGCGGCGAAGCCGATCGCCACGGCACCGGCCAGCGTCCAGGCCGGATGGCGCCGCGCGAAGTCGGTGACCCTTGCCTTCATCTCGCCCGGCGATCCCAGCCCGCGGGCGGTCAGCCGGCGCACGCTGTGCGCCAAGTCCTCCGCCGGACCGGCAAGCCAGCTCTGCTCGCTGCTGAGCGTCCGCGCCGCGGCGCCCAGCGCTTCGCTGATCTGCTCGCCGGTGTTGCGCGCCCGTTCCTGCAGGTGCTGCGCCTGGCGCTCCACGCCCTCCTCGAGCGCGTGGCGAGCGCGTTGCAAGGCTGGTTTCAAGGCGCCTTGCTGGCCGCCGTCCTGGTCGTTGCCGTACTGATCGGTACTGAATTGCTGTTGCATGCCGCCAGACTGCTGGCGCTGTGATCCCTCGCCGGTTCCGTAGGACGAACCCGGCATGTCCGTTCTTGGCTTGTCGCTCATGATGGCCTCGCTGCCTGCGCGCCTGCTGCGCTTTCCGGTAATGCTTTGGCCGAGCGAAGGTTCGCGGACTTGTGCAGTTTGTAACCAGTCCAAGTGCCGGATGATCGAGATGCGGCACTTATTTTCCAGAACACGCTTGATTTCTGCTGCGCGCCTGACTTAGCCTTGCGCCCGGCAAGTTGACAGGGACGCTTAACGACAAGGGGAGCCCGCAGCCCGCCAGGCTGCAGGGCTCCTCACTCTTTCGGGACCTGTGCCCATGGTGCGAGTGGTGTGGTTTCTGGTTCTGCTGCTGGGCCTCTGCGGCGCGGTGGCGGCGAGTACCCTGGTCGGTCGCTGGGACGGCGGCGACCAGGGCGTGACGGTGACCTTCCGCGAG
>DATEDK010000331.1:0-2782 GCA_035281685.1 Kiloniellales bacterium
GGTCGGCACGGCCTATCTCTATTGGCAGTGGTTCCACTACACGCGGCAGTCCTGGGGCATCGCGCAGGTCTACCGCCGCAAGGCGCCGCAGCCCTTCGAGGAGCCGCGCTGGCTCTCCTTCGCCGCGTTCTACCTGCTGCCGCTCTGGGGCATCCTCGCCCGCTCGCACCAGGCGCCGGACAGCTTCCTCGGCCTGGAGATCCGCATCCTCCCGGTGCCCGCCATCGCGGTCGAGGTGGCGGCGGTCGCCGCGAAGGCGGCGATCCTGCTCTGGATCGGCTGGCGCATCGTGCTCTGGGTGCGCGGCCAGCTGCCGATCGCGCAGACCATCTTCCTGCTCACGCACTTCGCCATCTTCTGGCTCGGCTACGTCATCATCCCCGACATCTCCGTCGGCTGGCTGGTGATGAACGTCTGGCACAATGCGCAGTACCTGCTCTTCGTCTGGCTGTTCAACAACCAGCGCTTCAAGGCCGGGATCGACCCCAAGGCGAAGCTCTTGTCGTGGCTCAGCCAGTCGCGCAACGTCGCGCTCTATTTCATCTTCGGCCTGGCGCTGACCTCGGCGATCTACCTTTCGCTCGACTACCTGCTGAGCGACGTCATGGCGATCGGCGGCGCGATCGTGCTGGTCTACATGACGCTCAACTTCCATCACTACATCGTCGATTCGATGATCTGGAAGGCGCGCAAGAAGCCGATGCAGAAGGTGCTGGGGCTCAAGGCCGGCGAGACGTGAGCGCCGCCGGCGGGCTTTCGGCCGCGCCGCGCAGGGAGGCGGACTGGATCGTCGCCGCCCTCGCGCTGGGCGCCGGGGCGATCCTGCTGCTCCTGCTGCACGACCGCTTCTGGTGGGCGCCCGACGAGGGCGTCTACGGCTTCGTGGCGCAACAACTGCTGCACGGCGCACGGCTGCACGCCGATATCCAGGACCTGCATCCGGGCTACGTGCAGCTCCTCGGCGCGGGCGCGCTCTGGCTCTTCGGCGAGGACCTGGTCAGCCTGCGCTACCCGCTGGTGGCGCTGGCGCTCGTGGTGGCGGCGCTGGTCAATCGCGCGCTCGCGCCGCGTGGCGCGGTGCCGGCAGCGCTGGGCACGCTCGTCGCCTGTGCGCTCACGCTGCCGCTCTTTCTCAATCCGACGGCCAATTGGTACGCTGTCCTCCTGAGCATCGGACTGGCGGCACTGCTGTCGCGCGCTGCCGCTCCCTCGCCGCTGCTGCTGGGCTTCGCCGTCGGCCTGGTGTTCCTCTTCCGCCAGCTGACCGGAGTCTTCCTCGCCGCCGCCGTGCTGCTCTGGCTCTGCGACAGCCTCAGGCGCGCGGACCGGGGCGCGCGCCCCGGCTGGAGCGCGCCCCTGGCTCTCTTTGCCGCGGCCGCTGTCCTTGCCCTCTATCTCGCGGGCCAGGCGGTCGGGCTCGCCTGGCTCCTGTTCGGCATCTGGCCGCTCGCGCTGCTGCTGCTGGGCGCGCTGCGCCTGCGCCCGGCCGACCGCCTGGTGCTGCCGGCGCTTGCCCGCCTGCTTGTGGGCGCTCTGCTGGCGGCGCTGCCGCTAGCGCTGTGGCACGGCCTGGAGGGCAGCCTCGGTGCCTGGCTGCGCGACAGCTTCCTCACGCCCTGGCGCATCGCGGCGCAGGACTTCCTCGCCTTCCCCGGCTACACGGAGCTGCTCGCCGACGCGCTGGCGATCCTCGGCGCGCCGGCCGACGCGGCGCAGGTGCTGAGTGCGCTCAACTGGCTGGTCCTGCTGGCGCTGCCGGCCGCGGTCGGACTGACCTCGCTGCTGCTGTGGCGCCGGAGCCTGGAGCGGCCCGACGCACCGGCGCTGCCGCCGCTGCTGCTCTTCGCGCCCTTCGTGGCGCTGGTGGCGGTGCACTACCAGATCCCGGTCTACCTCTTCTTCGCCCTGGGCGCGCTGTGGCTTGCGCTGCTCAGCGTCGGCCGCGGCCCGGTGCAGCTCGTGGCCGCCCTCTCTCTCGTGCTGACGCTCTGGACCCAGGCGGCGCAGCCGCTGACCCGTCCGCTCGAGGCGGTCGTCGCCGGGCGCCGGCTCGCGCTCGATGCGCCGCAGGGACTGCCGCGCGCCAGCCTGGCGATGCAGGCGGAGGAGCAGAGGCTCTACCAGGCGCTGCTGGCGGCCATCGAGGAGCACAGCACCGCAGAGCAGCCGATCCTCGCGCTGCCGATGAACCCCGAGCTCTATTTCCTCTCGGGACGGCGGCCGCCGGTGCGCTTCTTCGCCTCGCAGCTCGGTCTTGCGCAACCGGCCGATCTGGGCGAGGCGCTGGCGTCGGTCGCGGCCCGGCCGCCGGTGCTGCTGATCCATCGGCCGGACGACAAGTACAACGGGCCGCTCAGCGATCAGCTGCTGGCGGCGCTCCTGCCGCACTACCGCTCGCTGGAGCCGATCGGGCCCTTCCGGCTCTACCTGCGCTCCAGCAGCTCGGCCTCCCGCACCGCGCCGATGGCCGTCGTCTCCGAGCTCTCGCGCACGAGGTAGCGCGGCCGGCGCTTCACCTCCTCGTAGATCTTGGCGACGTAGAGACCGAGGATGCCGACCGACAGCATCAGCACGCCGTTGCAGGCGAGCAGCAGCAGGATGACGGTGGCGAAGCCCTCCACCGCCTCGCCGGCGAGCTTCTGCCACAGCGTCTGGATGCCCAGCACCAGGCTGAAGGCGAGCGTCGCCAGCCCGAGCACGGTGATCAGGTGCAAGGGCACGGTGGAGAAGGAGAGGATGGCGTCGCGCGCCAGCCGGAAGAGTCCCCAGAAACCCCACTTGG
>DATEDK010000332.1:0-7978 GCA_035281685.1 Kiloniellales bacterium
GCCGATGGCATGCGAACCGGTCGAGCAGGCGGTGACTACCGCGTGGTTCGGCCCGCGGAAACCGTAGCGGATGGAGACCTGGCCGGAGGCGAGGTTGATCAGCGCGGAGGGAATGAAGAAGGGCGAGATGCGCCGCGGGCCCTTCTCGGCCAGCAGCAGCGAGGCGTCATAGATCGATTCCAGGCCGCCGATGCCGGAGCCGATCAGCACGCCGGTGCGGTCGCGCTGTTCATCGGTCGCCGGTTCCCAGCCGCTGTCTTCGACCGCCTGCTGCGCCGCCGCGACGCCGTAGAGGATGAAGGTGTCGACCTTGCGCTGGTCCTTCGGCAACATCCAGTCATCGGCGTTGAAGCTGCCCGACGCACCGTCGCCGCGCGGCACCTGGCCCGCGATCTTCGAGGGCAGGTCGGAGGTGTCGAAGCTCTGGATCGAGCGGATGCCCGACTGGCTCGCCACCAGGCGCTCCCAACTGGCCTCGACACCGCAGGCAAGCGGCGTGACCAGCCCGAGCCCCGTCACGACGACGCGTCTCATGCCGCGATCGGTCCTCGCGCTGGCCTACTCGATGAAAAGGGGGAAAGGCTCTCTACTCCCCGGCCGGCGCCGCCGTTCGTCGGCGGTCGCGGACCGGGCCGCAGGACGCTGCGGCCGGGGAAAGCCGGAGCGATCAGGCATGCTCCTGGATGAAGGAGATCGCGTCCTTCACGGTGACGATCTTCTCGGCGGCATCGTCCGGGATCTCGCAGCCGAACTCCTCCTCGAACGCCATTACCAGCTCGACCGTGTCGAGGCTGTCGGCGCCGAGGTCGTCGATGAAGCTGGCGTTCTCCGTGACCTTCCCCTCGTCGACGCCCAGGTGCTCGACGACGATCTTCTTAACGCGCTCGGCGATGTCGCTCATTCCTTGATCCTCAGCTGATCCTGTCTTTGCCGCTGCGGCGCCCGCCGCGCCGTTTTGCGTCAAGGGCAGCCTGCGTGGGGCCGCCTCTTAACACGATTCACCGGGCTGTCCAATCTTCCCCGATAGGGCCCTCAAATCATGGCCATTCCCCCATTCACATGCAAGGTCTGGCCGGTCACGTAGGCGGCCTCGCGGCTGGCCAGATAGACCACCGCCGCGGCGATGTCCTCGGTCGTCCCCAGCCGCCCGGTCGGTATCGCGCCCAGCAACCGCTCCCTCTGCTTGTCGTTCAGCGCGTCGGTCATCGGCGTGGCGATGAAGCCGGGCGCCACGCAGTTGACCGTGATGCCGCGCGAGGCGACCTCGCCGGCCAGCGCCTTGGAGAAGCCGATCATGCCGGCCTTGGAGGCGGCGTAGTTCGCCTGGCCGGGATTGCCGGTGACGCCGACGATCGAGGTGATGCCGATGATGCGGCCATGCCGACGCCGCATCATGCCGCGCAGCGCCGCGCGCGCGATGCGGAAACCGGCGGAGAGGTTGACCGCCAGCACCTGGTCCCACTCCTCGTTCTTCATCCGCGCCATCAGGTTGTCGCGCGTCAGCCCTGCGTTGTTTACCAGGATGTCGAGGCCGCCCATCGCGGTCTCCGCCTGGCCGGCCAAGGCCTCCGTCGCTGCAACGTCGGCGAGGTCGCAGGGCGTGACGTGCGCGCGGCCGCCGAGCTCGCCCGCGAGTTTGTCGAGCGCATCGCGCCTGGTGCCGGAGAGCGCCACCGTCGCGCCCTGCGCGTGCAGCGCCTTGGCGATGGCGCCGCCGATGCCGCCGGAAGCGCCGGTGACCAGGGCGAACTGGCCGGAAAGATCGAACATGCAATGCTCCTTCTCCCAGTAGCCCCTCTCCCCTTGCGGGAGAGGGGTTGGGGTGAGGGGGGTCGGTCGGTGTGACTCTCGACACCGTCACCAACCAACCCCCCTCACCCCGACCCTCTCCCGCGAGGGGAGAGGGAGGACTGCGATCACAGCGCTAGAGCAATTTCAGGACAGCCTCGACGTCGGCCGGCGTGCCGCAGGCCACGCCCTCGACCTCCGGGTCGATGCGGCGCGCCAGACCGGAGAGCACCCTGCCGGAGCCGAGCTCGACCAGACGGCTCACCCCCTGCCCCTTCATCGTCAGCACCGATTCGCGCCAGCGCACCCGGCCGGTCACCTGCTCGACCAGGAGGCGCCGGATCCTCGCCGGCTCGGCCACCGGTTGCGCGGTGACGTTTGCCACCACGGGGACTGCCGGCGGGCGCAGCGTGACCTTCTCCAGCGCCTCGGCCATGACCTCGGCCGCGGGCGCCATCAGGCTGCAGTGGAAAGGCGCGGAGACCGGCAGCAGCATCGAGCGCCTGGCCCCCTTGGTCTTGCCCAGCTCCATCGCCCGCTCGACCGCGGCCTTGTGGCCGGAGATCACCACCTGTCCGGGCGCGTTGTCGTTGGCGGGCTCGCAGACCTCCTGCTTGCCGTCCGGCGCGGCCTGGGCTGCCTTGGCGATCTCCTCGGCCGCGCCGATCTCGGCGCCCAGCAGTGCCGCCATGGCGCCGACGCCGACCGGCACGGCCTCCTGCATCGCCTGGCCGCGCCGCCTCAGCAAGCGTGCCGCGTCGGCGATGCCGAGCGCCCCTGCCGCCGCGAGCGCCGAGTACTCGCCCAGCGAATGGCCCGCCACGAAAGCGATCCCGTCGGGGAGCGACAGCCCGCCCTCGGCCTCCAGCACGCGCAGCGCGGCGAGGCTGACCGCCATCAGCGCCGGCTGCGCGTTCTCGGTCAGCGTCAGGGTCTCGCTCGGGCCCTCGGCCAT
Source organism: Kiloniellales bacterium (assembly GCA_035281685.1). Taxonomy (GTDB): domain Bacteria; phylum Pseudomonadota; class Alphaproteobacteria; order Kiloniellales; family JACOMY01; genus DATEDK01. The sequence continues at coordinate 2,744 of DATEDK010000332.1, forward strand.
CAGCTTCGAGAGCTTCTGGCCGAGCGCATCGTCGACCTCCTCGAAGACCTCGCGGGCGGCGGCGAAGGCGGCCTTCAGCTCCACACCCATGCCGACGGCCTGGCTGCCCTGGCCGGGGAAAACGAAAGCGGTCGCCATGTCGTTCTGCAGTCCCCCCGAGTTTTCTTTTTTTCTTAGTTAGGGCAGGAAGCTAGCGGCCTCGGCACCGGCCAGCAAGCCGCGGCCATTTGGCCCTTGCCGCCCCGGGCTTTATGGCTATAGTCCCCGGCCTCGCGCGCCGGGGGTCCGCTTCCGGCCGCTTCACATAGCTCCTTGCCGGCCGGCCGACGCCTGCCGGCTAAGGACCGGAACCTCCGGTCCGCCAACAGCCAGAAGGAGACGGGCACCGATGCCCTTTTACGAGAGCGTGTTCATCGCACGCCAGGACATCTCGAACCAGCAGGTCGACACCCTGGTCGAGCAGTTCGGCGAGATCCTCAAGCAGAACGGCGGGGAGATCGCCAAGAAGGAATACTGGGGTCTGCGCAACCTGTCCTACCGGATCAAGAAGAACCGGAAGGGACACTACGTGCTCCTGAACCTCGACGCGCCGCCCGCCGCGGTCGCCGAGTTCGAGCGCAACATGCGCATCAACGAGGATATCCTGCGCTACCTGACGGTGCGCGTGAACGAGCTCGACGCGAACCCCTCGGCCATCATCGCCAAGCGCGACCGCGACGACCGCGATTTCCGCGGCGATCGCGACCGTGGCGACCGCCGCGACCGTGGCGATCGCGGCGACCGCGGTGATCGTGGCGACCGCGGGGATCGTGGCGACCGCGGCGGCCGCGGCCCGCGCGAGCGGGACTAAGGGAGAGGCAGCATGGCCATCGAAATCGTCTCCAAGAACGCGGCCGTCCGGAAGCCCTTCTTCCGCCGCCGCAAGTCCTGCCCCTTCTCCGGCCCGAACGCGCCGAAGATCGACTACAAGGACATCCGCCTCCTGTCGCGCTACGTCTCCGAGCGCGGCAAGATCGTACCCTCGCGCATCACCGCCGTTTCGGCGAAGAAGCAGCGCGAGCTGGCGCGCGCGATCAAGCGTGCGCGCTACCTGGCGCTCATGCCCTACGTCCTGAAGTGAGGGAGCGCCGGTCATGATCGAAGTGATCCTGCTCGAGCGCATCGAAAGCTTGGGCCAGATGGGCGAGGTGGTGCGCGTGCGCCCCGGCTTCGCCCGCAACTTCCTCTTGCCGAAGAAGAAGGCGCTGCGCGCCACCAAGGCGAACCTCGCCTACTTCGAGACGCAGCGTGCGCGCCTGGAAGCCGCAAACCTGCAGCGCAAGAGCGAGGCCGAGAAGGTCGCCGGCAAGGTCGACGGCCTCAGCGTCGTCGTCATCCGCCAGGCGGGCGAGAGCGGCCAGCTCTACGGCTCGGTCACCGCGCGCGACATCGCCGAGGCGGTGGACCAGTCGGGCGTCAGCGTCGAGCGCCAGCAGATCGTGCTGGACCGCCCGATCAAGTCGCTGGGACTGCACCGGCTGCGCGTCCGCCTGCATCCGGAGGTCAGCGTCGGCATCACGGTCAACGTCGCCCGCTCGGCCGAGGAGGCCGAAACCCAGGCGAAGACCGGCCAGATGGTGACCCGCGAGACCCAGGAGGCCGCCGAGGAGGCCGCCATCCAGGCCGCGCTGGCCGAGGTGAAGGCTGTCGAAGCCGAGGGCGCCAAGGCCGACGAGGCGAAGGCCGAGTAAGCCTTCTCGATCCGCGACGAGAACAGCGGCGCTGGGCAACCAGCGCCGCTTTTCGTTTTCGCTGTTCCCTCCACCAGCGAAGCTGGGGGAGGGTAAGGGAGGGGGTCGAGACGAAGCAGCCCTAATGGTCGACACCCCCCCCCCTGGCCCTCCCCCATGCTGCGCATGGTGGAGGGGATTACTGGCGCAGCTTCTCCACCAGCCAGGCTTCGAACAGCTTCACCGCGCCCAGGTGCTGCGCGCGCTTGGGATGCACCATGTAGTACTGCTCCTCGGCCTCGATGGCGTGCTCGAAGGGCCGCACGAGCGAGCCCGAGGCGAGGTCGGCGCGCACCAGCAGGTCGTGGCCGATCACCACGCCGGCACCGCCCTTGGCGGCGTCCAGCGCCATCGAGGTGTGGGTGAAGTACTGCCCCGAGCTCAGGTTCGGCAGCGCGAGGCCGAGGCTCGCCGCCCAGCGCGGCCAGTGGCTCGTCAGGTAAGTGTCGTGCAGAAGGCGGCAGCGCGCGAGGTCGGCGGGCGCCGCCAGGCGCTGGACCTTGCGATAGGCCGGGCTGCACACCGGGTAGAGCCGGTCGCGCCCCAACGGGATCACCGTCAGGTTCCGCGCGTCGCCCGTGCCGTAGCGGATGCCGATGTGCGCGTCGTCGCGCTCGAAATCGACCATCGCGGCGTCGGCCGAGACCTCGACGTCGATCTGCGGATGGCGATCCTGGAAGTCCGAGAGCCTGGGCACGAGCCAGAGCGAGGCGAAGACCGGCAGCACGGAGAGCCTGAGCAGGTTGCGTCCCTGCGGGCCCGAGAGCCGCGTCGTCGCCTGCTCGAGCGTCGAGAGCGCCGAACGCACGGCGCCGAGGTAGCGCCTGCCGGCATCGGTCAGGCGCAGGCCGCGTCCCGAGCGCTGGAAGAGCTGCACGCCCAGCGCCTGCTCCAGCAGCTTCACCTGCTGGCTGATCGCGCCCTTTGAGACGCCCAGCGCTTCGGCCGCCTGCGCGAAGTTCTCGCGCTCGGCCGCGGCCTCGAAGTACTGGACCGCCCGGAGCGGCGGCAGGCGTCGGCGCATCGTTTAGCTTCCCTAAACGATAGGCTAGCTTTCGTGCCTTGTGCGGCGCAAGCGGCGAGCCTCACTCTTCCGCTCGCAGCATCCCTGGGAGAGACCGATGCGCCTGACGGACGCCGAGCTGAAGCAACTGGACCGCGACGGCTTCATGATCCTGCCGGACCGCTTCTCGCTGGAGGAGGTCGCCGCCATCCGGGCGCGCCTGCCGCGACTGTTCAAGGAAGCTCATCCGGCCAATGTGGTCGAGAAGGCCTCCGGCGTCGTGCGCACGGCCATGGGCCTGCACCTGCGCGACGAGCTTTTCGGCAGGCTGGTCCGGCACCCGCGGCTCATCGAGCCGGCGCAGCAGATCCATCCCGAGCCGCTCTACGTGCAGCAGGTGAAGGTGAACGTGAAGGCCGCCTTCTCCGGCGAGGTCTGGCAGTGGCACTACGACTTCGCCACGCACCGCGAGGAGGACGGCGTGCCGCGTCCGCTCGCGCTCAACCTGCACATCTTCCTGGACGACGTGAACGAGTTCAACGGACCGCTCTACTTCATCCCGGGCTCGCACCGGTTCGGCGAGCACCCGGCCTTCCTCGACCTGGAGACCACCAGCTATCCGCTCTGGGTGCTGACGCCGGAAACCATCCGGCCGATGGCGGAGAAGTACGGCCTGGTGTCCGCCAAGGGCAGGCGCGGCACCATGCTGCTCTTCTTCGACACGCTGGTGCACGGCTCGCCCAACAACATGTCGCCCTGGGACCGCGCGATCTTCTCGCTGATCGTGAACCCCGTGAGCAACGCCTTCCGCCGCCCGACGCGCCCGGACCACAAGCATCACCGCGACCTGACTCCAGTGACCGCGCTGGCAGACGACTGTTTGCTGGTCGGCGCGGCGGCGTGAGTAGAGCCCCTCTCCCCTTGCGGGAGAGGGATTGGGGTGAGGGGGGTAGGTCGGTAGCGATGTCGACAATCGCACCAACCGACCCCCCTCACCCCGGCCCTCTCCCGCAAGGGGAGAGGGAGGACTTCGACAGCTGAGATAGAAGAGCAACGATGAACGCCCCTGACCGCTCACCCTGGACCCAGCGCAAGACCACCTACTTCGCTGCCGGCCTTGCCGAGGCCGATCCCGCGATGGCGGCGCTGGTCGCCCGCGAGGGCCGCCGGCAGCAGGACGAGCTGGAGCTGATCGCTTCGGAGAACATCGTCAGCCGCGCCGTCCTGGAGGCGCAGGGCAGCCTGGTCTGCAACAAGACCGTCGAGGGCTATCCCGGCGCGCGCTACCACGGCGGTGCGCACGTCGTGGACGAGATCGAGGATCTGGCGATCGAGCGGGCCTGCACGCTGTTCGGCGTGAAACATGCGAACGTGCAGCCGCACTCCGGCAGCCAGGCGAACCTCGCGGTCTTCAAGGCACTGCTGGAGCCCGGCGATACCGTGCTCTCCATGGACCTGCGCGCCGGCGGCCATTTGAGCCACGGCGCCAAAGCCAACCTCAGCGGCAAGGTCTACAAGATCGTCGCCTACGGCGTGCGTCCGCAGGACGGCTGGCTCGACTACGAGGGCATGGAGCAGCTCGCCCTCGAGCACCGACCGAAGTTGATCGTCGCCGGCGGCTCCTCCTATCCGCGCGCGCTCGATCTCGCGGCCTTCCGCCGCGCCGCCGACAAGGTCGGCGCGAAGCTCCTGGTCGACATGGCGCACTTCGCCGGCCTCGTCGCCGGCAAGGTGCTGGAGAACCCCGCGACCCTCGCCGACGTCGCCACGACGACGACATACAAGTCGCTGCGCGGCGCGCGTGGCGGCCTCATCCTCTGGAACGACGAGGCGCTGACCAGGAAGCTGCAGGCGGCGATCTTCCCCGGTGTGCAGGGCAGCCCCTTGATGCACATGCTGGCCGCCAAGGCGGTCGGCCTGGGCGAGGCGCTCGATCCCTCCTTCGCCGACTATGCGCGCCGCGTGCACGCCAACGCGCAGGCCTTGGCCAAGTCCCTGCTCGACCATGGCCTGAAGCTGGTGACCGGCGGCACCGACCTGCCGCTCCTGCTGGTCGACCTCAGCGACCGGCCGGTCGACGGTGCCGCAGCTTCCGACTTCCTCGGCAAGCTCGGCCTCACCTGCAACAAGAACCTGGTGCCGAACGACCCGCGCCCGCCGCAGGAAACCTCGGGCCTGCGCTTCGGCGTCTCGGCACTGACCACGCGCGGCCTCGACGAGAGCGAACTCGGCACCATCGGCGGCTGGATCGCGACCGCGCTGAAGGCGATGGGAGCCGGCAGCGAGGAAGGTCTAGCCGAGATCCGTGCCGGCGTTCGCGAGCTGGCGCAGCGGCACCCGATCTATCAGTGACGCGCCGGCCCGGTCGGCCGCTAGAGCGTCCGCGCCACGCGGAAGCCGATGGCGTTGTCGCGAGTGCGGAAGCCGACGCCATAGCGGATCGCCGCGCGAACCGTTTCGGGA
>DATEDK010000333.1:0-4485 GCA_035281685.1 Kiloniellales bacterium
TGGTCGAGGCCATGGCTGGAAGCCTCCATCACCGCATGGTCGAAGCCGGCGTCGGCGAGCGCCGCCAGGCACTTCATCAGGGCCACGGGATCGGGCGTCGTCAGGCTGCCGGGCGCTTCCGCCACCGCGTCCTCCGGCACCAGGCCGAGCGTGCCGAGACTGGCGGCTGCCTCGCCCGCGGCCTGCCAGAGGCTGCGGGTGAAGTGCGCGACCGAGGTCTTGCCGCTGGTTCCCGTCACCGCGACCAGCGTTTCCGGCTGGCGGCCGTAGAAGCCGGCAGCCATCAGCGCCAGCGCGCGGCGCGGGTTGGGATCGACGATCAACGGGACACCGCGCACGCTCTCGCTGGGCGTGCCGGTCTGCGCCAGCACGGCAGCGGCGCCGCGTGCGAGGGCTTCGTCGATGAAGAGGCGGCCGTCTGCCTTGCTGCCCGGCAGCGCGGCAAAGAGAAATCCCGGTTCGACCTTGCGGCTGTCCGAGGTCAGTCCACTCAGGGTTGCCTGGGTCGCCAGGGTGGCGTCGCTGAGGATCGCGCTGTCTTTGAGGTTGGCCCGTTCCAGCACGTCAGCGAGACGCAAGCGGGCGCCCCCCCAGCGATACCGGGATGAGGGCGGTGTCGGTCTCCTCGACGATCGCGGGCTCGCGCGGCGCCACGCCGAGCAACGGGCCGATGCGCTGGACGATGCGGCCGACCAGCGGCGCGCCGACCCACGAGCCGGTGGCGTAGCCCTGCGTCGCCTCGGTGCCCTTGGGCTCGTCGACGATCGCCAGGACCAGGTAGCGCGGGTCGTCCATCGGGAAGGCGCCGACGAAAGAAGCGATGCGCTTGTCGGTGGCATAGTGCCCATTGACCAGCTTGTCGGCCGTGCCGGTCTTGCCGCCGACCAGGTAGCCCGCGACCTCGGCCCGCTTGCCCGAGCCCTGCAGCACGTTGAGGCGCAGGAGCCAGCGCAGCGCCGCCGAGGTCTCCTCGGAAAGCACGCGCGTGCCGACCGTGCCGTTGTCGTTCTTCAGCAACGTCGGCGGACGCAGGATGCCACCGTTCACCGTGGCGGCGACGGCAGTGGAAAGCTGCAGGGGGCTCACAGCGATGCCGTGTCCATAAGAAACCGTCAGCGTGTTGATATCCCGCCAGGGCTTCGGAACCATCGGATGGCCGATCTCGGGCAATTCGATGGCAGCCGGCGAGGTCAGCCCCAGCGCAGCCATGTATGCCTTCTGCCGCTCCGTTCCCACGTCGCGGCCCATCTGCGCTGCGCCGATGTTGGACGAGTAGATGAAAATCTCGGGCACCGACAGCCAGCGGTTCTTGCCCTTGTAGTCGCTGATCGTGTAGCCGGCGACCCTGATCGGGTGCGACGCATCGTAGCCGCTGGAGAGGTCGACGACGTGCTCCTCCAGCGCCATGGCGACGGTGAAGACCTTGAAGGTCGAACCCATCTCGTAGACGCCGAGCGTCACGCGGTTGAAGCGCTGGTCCTCGCTGGCCTTCGCCGGATCGCGCGGGTCGTAGGACGGCAGCGAGACGGCGGCCAGCAGCTCGCCGGTGTGCAGGTCGAGCACGACGCTGGCGCCGCCGACCGCGCTGAAGCTGTCGATGCTGGCCTGCAGCTCCTGCGTGATGATGTCCTGCAGCCGCAGATCGATCGAAAGTTGCAGCGGCTGGGTCGAGCTGCGCAGCCGCTCGTCGAACTGCTGCTCGGCGCCGGCGAGGCCCCGGTTGTCGACGTTGGTGAACCCGACCAGGTGCGAGACCAGCTGGCCCTGCGGATAGACGCGGGCCATCTCGCGCTGGAAGTAGAGGCCGGGAATTCCCAGCCGGTTCACCTCGTACTGCTGGCGCGGCGTCAGCTGGCGCTGCACCCAGAGGAAGGACCGCTCGCTCGCGAGCTTCTCAGCGAGCTCGCCCGCGTCCACGCCGGGCAAAACGGCCGCCAGCGCCTGGGCCGCGGCCTCGGGGTCCGGCACCTCGCGCGCGTCGGCGTAGAGCGAGGCGACCGGCAGGGTCGTGGCGAGCACGATGCCGTTGCGGTCGACGATGTCCGCGCGCCCGGTGGCGAGCGGCTGGCCCGTCGCGCCGGCGAACGAGGGCTCGGCGGCAGGTCCGCCGAGCCCCAGGTCAACCAGCCGCCAGGCGAGAAGAAAAAAGGCCAGCGCGAATGCAAAGCCTGCGGCGACCAAGCGGGTACGGCCGGTCTCGAGGGCGGACTTCACGTGCCCTTCAAGCTCAACGACCGGGCCCCGCGTGGGCCGGAGATCCAGTCCGCACGGGTGGCAGGGACGGGACAAGGGAGCGGAACGTCGGATCATTGCTGTGCTCCCGCGCTGGCCAGAGTGGGACCGCCAAGGCTGAGCAGGGACGAGTCGGGAAGAATCCCTGCGGCCGGATCGACGGTCCGATACGGAAGATCTTCGAAGCCCACGATCTGGCCTGGGGCGAGGGCTTCGAGTCCGAGATGCCGATGCGCCAGCTCCTTCAGGCGCTCGGGCTGATTGAGGTGCGACCACTCGGCCTTCAGCACGTGCAAGGCTTCCTGGTCGGTGACGATCTGGCGGTGCAGCTGGCTGAGCTCGGTTTCGAGCTTCTGCACCTCGTGCTTCAGCACGAAGACGCCGATGGCGGCGATCAGTGCGATGGCGAAGGCGGCGAGGATGGTGAGGCGCGTCATGCTGTGGCTCCCGCACCGGCAGCGGTGCGCTCGGCGGCGCGCAGGCGGGCCGAGGCGGCGCGCGGGTTGAGGCGGATCTCCTCGGCACCGGGCTTCAGCGCGCCCTTGAACAGCAGGCGGAAGGTCGGCTGATCGCCGCGCACCGCCACCGGCCGGTGGCGCGAGCCCTGCGGCCGGTCGACCGCGCGCTCGGCGAGGAAGCGCTTCACCAGCGTGTCTTCCAGCGAGTGGAAGGAGACGACGGCAAGCCGGCCGCCCGGCGCCAGCAGGCGCTCGGCAGCGGCAAGCCCGCGATCGAGCTCGCCCAGCTCGTCGTTCACGTAGAGGCGGAGCGCCTGGAAGGTGCGGGTTGCGGGGTCGAGGCGGTCGGCGGCGCGGCGCACCACCGAGCGCACGATTTCCGCGAGCTCCAGGGTGCGCGTGATCGGCTGCTGCGCGCGTCGCTCGGCGATGGCGCGGGCGACCGCCCGAGCGCGGCGCTCCTCGCCCAGCCGCCAGATGATGTCGGCCAGCTCCGGCTCGGCCGTCTCGTTCACCACCTCGGCGGCGCTCGGGCCATCCCGGCCCATGCGCATGTCGAGCGGCCCGTCTTCGCGGAAGGAGAAGCCGCGCTCCGGCTCGTCGAGCTGCGGCGAGGAGACGCCGAGGTCGAGCGCAATGCCGCCGAGCGGACGGAAACCGCCGACCAGCCGCTCCATCTCGCCGAAGCGCCCCTCGACCATGCGGAAGCGCTCAGTCTCGGCCTCGAGCCGGCGGCCCTCGGCCACGGCCTCGGGATCGCGGTCGATGCCCAGCACCTGGGTATCGCCGGCGGCGAGCAGCGCGCGGCTGTAGCCGCCGCGCCCGAAGGTACCGTCGAGATAGCGGGCACCGTCGCGCGGCGCCAAGGCCTGCAGCACTTCCGTCAGCATCACCGGCAGGTGCCCGCTCATCGCGCGCCTCCGGTGGGCGGCGCCGGACGCAGGCGCAGCGAGCGGCCCTTGGCGCGCGCGCGCTCGGCGATGCGGGCCTTGTGCTGGCTGTAGGCCACGGGATTCCAGATGCGGAACGAGGGGCCGAGGCCGGCGTAGATCACCTGCTCTTCGATGCCGGCGTGCCGGATGCACTCTTCCGGCAGGATGACGCGGCCCTCGCCGTCGAAGGGCAGGCGGCGCGCCTGGGCGAAGAGCAGCTCGGCCTCGTCGCGCTCCTCCTCGTCGTAGGTGCCCGGCAGGTCGATCGCGCGGGCCATCGCCTCGAGGCGGTCGTTGGCGTAGCCGTCGAGCGCCTGCTCGCCCATGGCCGGAATGACGACGATGCCCTGGAAGGACTGGCTGGCGAGCGCAGCACGGTAGTCCGCGGGGACCGAAACCCGGCCCTTGCGGTCCACCTTGAAGCTGTACTCCGACGTGAACAATGCCACGTCCGCCCCCTACTTCCCCTGGGACTTCCGATCCCCATGGCCTCTTGCCGTTGGCTGCCAAGCCATTGGCTGGCAACACGACGGCAAGCTGTCCTATGGGAGAACATGGGATATCATGGGCTATTTTGGGGGTCAATGGTTGACCGTAGTAAAAACGGAAGAATTCAAAGGCTAAGGAAAGTATTCATGCTTTGTTCTTTAAGACCACGAAGGAGTGCGCGGCCTGCCCAAAGCGACCACCACATATGGTCCCACCATCTGATTCGTTCTTGACTTGTTCAGAATGCGCCAGATGGCCTGTAAGCCGGGTTCTGTCCGCCCGAGCCATGGGAACCCATGGGCCGGGGGGATGGCCATTCCTCTGGGACGTCCGTTGCCGGACGCCTCACGCGACCGACCCGGGCGGCGACGCGA
>DATEDK010000334.1:0-8559 GCA_035281685.1 Kiloniellales bacterium
AGGACGGCTCGCTCTACGTCGGCCAGATCGAGCTCGGCCGCCTCAGACCATGGAGCTTCGACGATTAGCCGACCGAAGTGCGGTTTCTATCACTGGAACGCAAGGAAGCCCTCGGCCCAGATCCATCCCTCGCCGCCCGGCACGTTGGGGCCGGCGATGTGGCACCAGCCGTCCTGGCAGTCTTGCGGTGACGCGGTGACCTTCTCGCCGGCGCGGATGAAGTCGATGACGTTGCCGCCGCCGCCGGGCACGTCGTAGACGTCGACGTCAGCGAGGATCACGCCTCCGCCCGCCGGCGCAGGTGCCGGTGCGGCTGGCGCCGGTGCGGCTGGTGCCGGTGCCGGCGCTGCGACGACCTTCGCGGGGGCGATTCCCGACGTGCAGCAGCTATTGCGGCGTACGTCCGTGGGAATCGGATTCTTGAAAAAGCAGACTGCGTTCGGCCCCTTGATGCCGGCCTGCACGAAGGTCCAGGCCAGGCAGTTCGGATCCGCAGCGCAAGCATCGCGGCACTCGAACGCGCTCTGCACGGCGACGTTGTTGTAGTCGTTGCCCCATAGATCGGTCTCGGCGGCGATCTCCCCGGCCGGCGGCATGGCGACCGCGACCTTCGCAGGCGCGATTCCCGATGTGCAGCAGCGGTTGCCGAGGGCTTGCTGGGGAACCGGGTTCTTGAAGAAGCAGACCGGATAATCCTCCTTGAACCCGGCATTCACGAAGGTCCACGCCAGGCACTGACTGTCGGCATGGCAGGCGTCGCGGCACTCCATCATGGTCTGCACGGCGAAGCCTTTGTAGTCGTTGCCCCAGAGGTCCACCCCCCACATGACTTCCCCGGGAGGTGCCATGCCCACGGGCTCGGGCGGCGCCTCGGGAAGGGAGACATAGTGCGTGAAGGTGAAGATGTCGCCGCAGTTGCTCCCGGTGATGTCGGAGCTGCAGCCCTGTAAGGTGAAAGTGACCGTCCCCTCACCCTCGACCTCGAAGTCGAAGTACCCGACCTGGTAGTTGTTCGCGCCCTCGGGTCGCGTGTCGACCTCGAACTGTTCGCGACCGGGAACCTTGACATTGACCTTGTCGTAGAGCGTGTCCTGCGTGTCCGCTCGGACGTGGATCCTGCTCCAGGCGCCGCCAAGGAAGGTGTGGCTGCTCTGGGCGCAGAACTTGATGACGTTCCCTTGGCATGCCTCTTCGGCTCGTGCATCGGTCGCCGACAGCAGGTAGGACAGCAGAGCCGCCGATAGAACCGGAAGGGCGCGCGACACGGCACCTCTGCGCCAGCCTCGAGCAGAACGCGAACCGGAGCGTAAAGACATGGATCGGGTGACCGTGGATGTTGGCATGGCGCACCTCGCGTCGCGCAAAACATGCTGCCCCCCACGGCATCGGACTCTACGCCCGTCACTGTTGCAACGCGAGGTAGATCTATGCAGGACCTCTGCCCGACCCGTCCAACCGTGCCCTAGGATTGCCGACTAACTGGGCGGCGGCGCTGCGGCCTCGCCACCGAGCGCCGGCAGGAAGAGCGCACCCGCCGCCAGCGCCAGCGTCAGGATGTTGCCCGCCACCATGCGCCAGCCGAAGGGCGTGCCGCCGAGCACCCAGCCGATACCGGTCTTCACCAGCGTGTTGACTCCGACCGCGGCGAGCACGCCCCAGGCGGCGAGCTCCACGGCGATGTGGCCCTCGTTCACCTGCGTCGCGAGCGACAGCGAGATCGCGTCGACGTCGGTCATCCCGGCGAGCGCGCCCACGGCGATCACGCCGCTGTCGCCCAGCCAGCGCGGCAAGGCTTCGGCCGCCATCATGATGATCGCGAGCAGGAGCCCGAACTTCAGCGCCGGGCCCAGCTCGAAGGGGTTGCCCAGCGGCAGCTCCTCGGTCTTCTCCGCGCGTCCGCGCCACAGCAGGAACGTGCCGGCGAGCGAGCCGATCACCAGACCGAGGAGCGGCCATGCCAGGCGCCAGAGCAGCGGCTCGGCCACCACGTAGACCAAGAGCGCCACGCGCGGTCCGACCACGGCGCTCGCCAGCAGCGCGGCACCGGCGGTGGGACCGGCAAACTCCGGACTGGCCTTGGCGCGGCGCGCCAAGGCCACGGTCACCGCCGTCGAGCTAGCCAGCCCGCCGAAGAGCGCGGTCGCCAGCAGGCCCTTCTCGGCGCCGAACCAGCGCATGGCGAAGTAGCCGGCCGAGGAGATCGTCGCCACCAGCACGACCATCCACCAGAGCTTGTAGGGATTGAGCGCGTCGTAGGGGCCGTAGCCCTCGTTCGGCAGCACCGGCAGCAGCACCACCGACAGCACCAGGAGCTTCAGCACCGCGAGCAGCTCGTCGTGTCGCAGCTTCTCGACGAAGGCATGCATCGGCTGCTTGTAACCGAGCAGGACGGCCGCGAGCACGGCGAGGCTGCCCGCCAGCGCCAACTCGCCGAATCCGGCGGTGGCGCCCAGCATGAAGGTGAAGAGGATCGCGACTTCGGTCGTGATACCGAGATGGCCCGCGCGCCAGCCCTCGTACACGAGGAACAGCACCAGCAGCGAGATCAGCACGAGGGCGATGGCGAGGATCGAAAGGCCGGCGTGCGACTCCAACGCGGCGGCAAGGCCTCCCGTGACACCGACGAGGGCGAAGGTGCGGATGCCGGCGGCGCGCTGACCCTCGGGCAGATCCTTCAGCTGCCAGCCGCGCTCGAGGCCCAGCAGCAGGCCGACGGCCAGCGCCACGACGATGCGCCAGAAGAGCTCGAGGAAATCGCTCCCCATCTGTCAGGCTGCGGCGCGGCCGGCGGCAAGTGCGGCATGGCGGCGGCCCTCGACCCGGTGGTCCATCACCCGGAAGAACAGCGGCGGCACCAGCGCCAGCAGCAGCATCGCCGGATAGCCCAGCGGCAGGCGCGCGGCGTCGTCGCGGTGGCGCAGGTGCTGATAGGGACGCCCCGGGCGCAGGTGGTGGTCCGCGTGACGCCCGAGATTCAGCAGGAAGAGGGTGGTCAGGAGGTGGGAGGAGTCCCAGGAGTGCTGCGGGCCGACCGGCTCATAGGTGCCCGGGGCGATCTCGCGGCGCAGCAGGCCGTAGTGCTCGATGTAGTTGATGATCGCCAGCAGGAAGATTGCGACCAGCGACTGTGCGGCCAGCATCGCCACGCCGAGCCAGCCGGCCCATAGCGCGACGGCGAGATAGAGCAGGGCCACCTGCAGGCCATAGCGCAGCATGCGGTTGCGCCAGGACCAGGGCGAGCGGCCGCGCTTGGTCAGCCGGCGATGCTCCTGCCGCCAGGCACCCTCGAGCTCGCCCGCCCAGAGCCGCGGCAGGAAGGCGTAGAGGCTCTCGCCCAGGCGCGCGGTTGCCGGATCGGCCGGCGTGGCGACGTTGCGGTGGTGATTCTGCACGTGCTCGATGACGAAGTGCGGATAGCTCACCAGGGTCATGTAGAGCTCGGCCAGCAGCCGCTCGCCACGCGAGGGGCGGTGCATCAGCTCATGCGCGAAGACCACGGTGACGATGCCGTTGATGAAGCCCGTGGTGACCGCCAGGCCGGCGAATTGCAGCGGCGTCGGCGTCTTGCCATAGGCGAGGATCCATAGCGTCCAGAACAGGAGGCCGAGCACACAGGGTGCCCAGAGCCAGGGCACGATGCGGAAGAGCCAGCGCTGCCACCGGGCCGCCGGCTCGTCGCGCCGGAGCTCGCTGCGCAGCTCGCCCAGCAGCAGGTCGAGCGGCGCGACGATCAGGAAGACGAAGACCAGTATCTGCCAGTGGCGGAACTCGCCCAGGTGACGCAGGCCGGGCGCGGCGGCGAACAGCAGCAGGAAGGGCAGGAGATAGAAGGGAGCCCAGCGCATGGCCGGGCAGTCTAGTCCGCCCGCCGCCGCTGTGAGGAGTCCGGCGCAGAGGCAGCAGCCGAGCAACGCTTCTCCACCAGGGCCAGCAGGCGCTTCAGGTGGCCGGCGCCGATGCCCAGGCTCTCCAGGTGGCGCACGGTGTTCGCCAGGTACTCGCTGCAGGGCCCGCGCTGGCCGGCAGCCTCGCTGATGATGTCGGCGGTGGCCTCGAGGCTGAGGCGGCCGACGTATTGCCGGTTGCTGCGGTCGACCACGAAGCAGAGCGCCTCGATCTCGCCCGCATCGGTCACGATCGGCCGGTGGCCCGGCGTATAGACGTCGCTCATCATCTCGCGGTCGTGCAGGTAGTCGAGCGCGGCCGGCACCTCGCCGGCGGGCACACGGAACACCAGGCCGCGGCAGGAGCCGCCCCGGTCGAGCCCCAACACCAGGCCCGGTGCTTCGCTGGTGCCGCGGTAGCGCACCGAGCGCACGCAGAAGCGCCGGTGGAAGCCGTAGAGCGTGCCGATGCGGGTCTCCACGTGCGGAAAGCCCGGGTGCCACATCAGCGAGCCGTAGCCGAAGACCCAGAGGTCGCGGCCCTGCTCGGGGCAGCACGAAAGCCTGAGATGCGGCTTGCGTTCGGCGCCGGCGTTCAGCTCGTCAGGGTCGGGGCTGGGCATGGAAAGCGTCGAAGCACGCTCCGCCGCCGTCCCGCGGGACGACGGGAGGGCAAGGATGGACGGAAGCGGGCACCGAGTCCACCCGCGCGCCCGTGCGCCCTAGCGGTCGCGCTCGGGCCGGAACAGGTTGCGCAGGAAGTCCCGTTCCTCCGCGGCGCGCGTGAGGAAGACCTCGCGCTGCCGCGCATCGAGCGACCAGAGGAAGGCGTGCATGCGTCCCATCGCGTCGACGAAGAACTCACGCCACGGCTGGCCGCGCTCGATCAGGAACCAGCGCACCGAGTCGGAGTTGAACTTTTCCTCGCGCAGCGCCGCCAGCATCACATCGGACAGCCGTCCGGCCTCCTGATCGAGCTTCTCGCGCTCCTCCACCGCCTGGCGCCGCAGGTCGCGCAGGGCGGTCGCCTGCGCCTCGGTGAGGTCGAGGTCCTCTGCCACCTCCTCGATCAGCGCCATGCCGCGCTTCTCGCCGAACAGCTTGTGATGGCCGACGTAAAGCACGCCGGCCAGGATGGAGATGTTGAGGGCGAGGGAGATGAAGAAGAGGATCCAGGGCAGCCGCGCGCGCATCCGATCGCCCTGCGCTCAGAAGCTGCCGTCGAGCGGGGTGAGCGAGTCGCCCTGCTCGAAGTAGGTCTCCGCCGCCACGGCATAGCCGAAGCGGCCGATCTCGAAGCCGATCGCAGAGGCCACGATCACCGCCGCCACGGTCACCGCCAGGCTGACGGCGCGCAGCCGCAGCCGACCGTTGCTCTCCCGCCGCGCCCCGAAGATGCGCTGCAGCATGTTGGGCTTCTCGAAGGCCTCGCCCGGCACCAGGGCCGCGGCGCGCTCCAGTTGCGCGTCGCTGACCGGCACCGTCGCGCCGATGGCCGCATCGGCCTCGAGGAAGAGCGCCAGCAGGGCGGGTTCGGCCGCAAGCCGCGCCTCGAAGGCCTCCTGCTCGGCGGGGTCCAGACGGCCGTCGAGGTGCGCCGCGATAAGCAGCGCGTCGGCCTCGCCATCCAAGGCGAGAGAGGGCTTCGCCGGGGCGGCGAAGCGCTCGCAGGCGCGGTGCCACAGCATCCGGCCGGCCGCTTCCTCGAAGCTCTGGTTGTCGTTTCTGTCAGTCATCTTATGGATCCCTACCCCCCACTATACGCGATAACCCAGCTATTTATCCCTCGCCCTGCCAAGGCTTTGCGATGCACCCGACGCATCGCTCCTTCCCGCTTGGCCGTCCTCCTCCGCGAAATGCTGCCTGAGGCGGGTCAAGGCCTTGTGATGCATGGACCGCACGGTCTGCGGGTCGACGTTCAGCAGCTTCGCCACGTCGGCCACCTCCAGGTCGCGGTCATACAACATACGCAGCACGAGGGCTTGGCGTGGCGACAGAAGGCCCTCGGGAATCTTGATCCAGGCCGGCTCCTTGCCGGGGATGGCGAGCTGCGCCTCAGGCACCTCGTCCACCGGGGTGGTCGGCTTCGACTGCCGGCGCAGGTGGTCGATCGAGACCGAGGTGGCGATGACGGTGAGCCAGGTGGTGAAGCGCGCGCGCGCCGGGTCATAACCGCGCAACAGCTTGAAGTCGTGGGCGCAGAGCTTGACGAAGATGTCCTGCGCCACGTCCTCGGCCTCGGCGGCGCGGCCGGCCGGCACCAGCCGCTTGTTGATGGCGGCGTAGATCACCGGAGCATAGCGGCGCAGGAAGGCCTGCCAGGCACCGCGCTGGCCGCTCAGCAGGGCGTCGATCTCGTCGCGTTCGGCCAAGTGAGGTCCGCGCAGGTGCCAACGAAGGGCGCCATACCTACAGGGCGCCGGGCACGCGCGAAAGCCCCACCTCCTTGCGAGCGCCGGCGAAGACCGCCACGGTGTTGCCAGCCCGTTCCACTCCGCCCGAGGCGACCGACCTTTGGTTCAAAGCGGCTCCGACCTTGCTGCTGCTGCTCTACCTGCCCTGGCGCCTGATGGTGCCGGGGAGGGCGAGCGTGGGGGCCAATACCTGAGCCGCCCGGCGGTGCTGGTTGCCGGGCCGCGCGGGCACCTCTGGCTCTCGCCCGACGGCGAGGCCGACAGCCCGGCGCCGGGCGAGCTGACGCGGCGCCTCGCCGCCGAGCGGCCGCTGGTCTGCCACCGGCCGAGCCTGCAGCGTCGCCTTGGCCTCTCGGCCTTCCCCGCCTTCGACCTGCTGGAGCTCTACGCCTTCCTCAGGCCGGCGCAGCCCCTGGTACCCTCGCCGACGGGCCTGGCCTTGCGGCTGGGCCTCGCGCCGCCCGCGACCTTGGAGGGCGAGGCGCTGGTGCTGCTGGCCGCGGCCGACGAGCTCTTGCGCGAGTCGGCGCGCACGCCGAACCGGCGCCAGGCTCTGGCGCTGGCGGTGCAGCTCGGCCGCATCGGCTGGCTCTGGACGCCGCTCCTGCTGGAGCCGCTCGGCTTCGACCCGGCGAAACCGCCGGCGACGCGCGGGCTCGAAAGCTGGGAGCTGCTGCCGCGCTGGGAGGAGGAGGCACCGCCCCCGCCGCCGCGCCAGCAGCCGGTCGACCCCGGCGAGGCGCGCCTGCGGCTGGCCCAGCTGGTCGGCGCCGCCGCCGAGGACCGCCCGCAGCAGGCCGACTACGCCTCGGCCGTGGCCGCCGCCTTCCAGCCGCGCGAGCGCGTGGGCGAGCCGCGGCTTGTGCTCGCCGAAGCCGGCACGGGCGTCGGCAAGACGCTGGGCTACCTGGCGCCCGCCAGCCTCTGGGCCGAGCGCAACGAAGGCACGGTGCACCTCTCGACCTTCACCCGGAACCTGCAGCAGCAGCTCGACCAGGAGCTGTCGCGGCTCTACCCCGATCCCGAGGAGAAGGCGGCCAAGGTCGTCATCCGCAAGGGCCGCGAAAACTACCTCTGCCTCCTGAACTATGCCGAGGCGGTGGCGCAGTCGCTCCTGCCGGAGGACCTGCTGGCCCTTGCCCTGATGGCGCGCTGGCAGCTCGCGACGCGCGACGGCGACATGGTGGGCGGCGACTTCCCCGGCTGGCTGCCCGACCTCGTCGGCCGCAACCGCACGCTGGGGCTGACCGACCGGCGCGGCGAGTGCATCCACTCCGCCTGCCCGCACTACCACCGCTGCTTCATCGAGAAGTCCCTGCGCCGTGCACGCCGTGCGCGCCTGGTCGTCGCCAACCACGCGCTGGTGATGGCGCAGGCGGCGGGCGCGGGCGAGGACGCCCAGGCGGTGACGCGCCTGGTCTTCGACGAGGGCCACCATCTCTTCGAGGCGGCGGACAACGCTTTCGCGCAGCACCTCTCCGGCCAGGAGACGGCGGAGCTCAGGCGCTGGATCCTCGGCGCCGATCGCGGCCGCTCGGCCCAGCGCTTGCGCGGTTTGCAGCGGCGGCTGGAGGAGCTGGTCGTGGGCGACGAGGAGGCCGCCCCCGCGCTCGACGCGCTCGTCATGGCGGCCCGCATGCTGCCGGCCGAGGGTTGGCGCCAGCGGCTGGAGCAGGGCGCCTCGGCCGGCCCGGCGGAGCGTTTCCTCCTGGCGGTGAGGGAGCAGGTACTGGCGCGCGCCGAGCGGGTCGAGGAGGGCTACGACCTCGAGTGCGACGTCGACCCGCCGGCGAACGCGCTCCTGGAGGCGGCGCGGCGGCTCGATTCCGCGCTCTACGCGCTGCAGGAGCCGCTGGGCGTGCTGATCCAGCGCCTGGGCGCGCGGCTCGACGAGGAGGCCGACACACTGTCGAGCGACGAGCGCCGCCGTCTCGAAGGCGCCAAGCGCATGCTGGAGCGCCGCGGCCGTGACCCGGTGCTGGCCTGGCGCTCGACGCTCGCTTCTCTGGAAGGCGACCGTCCGCCGGAGTTCGTCGACTGGCTCGCGGTCGAGCGGCGCGAGGGCCGCCTGCAGGACGTCGGGCTCTACCGCCATTGGCGCGATCCGCTGGTGCCCTTTGCGGCGACCGTGCTGCGCGAGGCGCACGGGCTCGCCGTCACCTCGGCCACGCTGACCGACAGCTCGGGCGACGGCGAAGCCGACTGGCGGGTGGCGGAGCGGCGCAGCGGCGTGCCGCAGGCGAACCTCACTGCGCTGCGCG
>DATEDK010000335.1:0-4710 GCA_035281685.1 Kiloniellales bacterium
CACGGCGGCCACCAGGCGCCGCTCGTCGATCAGATCCTGCGGGAGTGTCCAGAGGGCGAGCTTCGCGGCCTCGGGGGAGAGCGTGGTGGGCGGGCGGTCAGGGAGGGTCAACCTCTGACCGGACAGGCGCGCGCCCAGCCAGCGCACGCGGAAGCGCCGCACCACGCGGCGGTCGCGCACGGTGAGCCCGCCCCAGCGCTCGAAGGCCCTGGCGCGCTGGAATTGGGCCAGCTCCTGCGCGCGCGCAGGGCTGGCGATGGCGGCGCCAAGTCGCTGCGCCAGATCGGCCAGCCAGGTGGCGTGCTGCGCCGGGTCGTCGCCGGCCGGAAGCGGCTTGCGGAAGGCGGGATCGGCCGGCAGCGCTTCGAGCAGCGTCGACAGGAAGTCGTGCGCGATCGGCCGCATGACGCCGAAGGAGACGTGCAGCGAGGCCTCGTCGAGCGCGAGCGCCTCGTGGAACTGGCCGGCCGGCACGTAGAGCAGGTCGCCCGGCGCGAGCTCGATGCGGGTCTCGACCTGGCCCAGCGCCGCGCGCTTGGTCTCCGGATCGAGGTCGTTGGCGCGATAGCCCTTGAGCTCGGCCGGATGCTCGAAGCGGCCGGTGTAGAGCCGCCAGGCCTTGCGGCCGGCCACCTGCAGCGCGAAGACCTCCTGCGTGTCGAAGTGCACCGGATAGCCCTGCTGGCGCTGCCAGGAGATGAAGGCGCTGGCGGTGACCGGCGCCAGCAGCACGGCCTCCAGGACCTCCGCCACCGCGCGCACGCCGGGATCGAGGCGGTCGATGAAGTCGACCACCAGCGTCGCACCCTGGCGCAGCAGGTCGGCGACCTTGGCGTGATCCGGCACGCGCACGCGATCGCCGAGGCGGTTCTTGCCCCAGAGGCAGAACTGGTCGGGCGTCAGCGGCTGGCCCGCCATAGCCATCGCGACCGAATGGTTGCTCCAGAGCGAGGTCTGGGCCAGGAGCTCGTCCAGCCCCTGCCAGCCGAGCAGCCGCTCGAAGCGCTGCGCCGGCCCCGGCAGATGCAGCGCCCGACGTCCGTAGTGCTCGGCCAAGAACTGCTCGCGGTCGAAGGGGGCGAGGAGCGCGCCGAAGCTCTGCGGCAGGGCGGGGGCCGGCGCGGTGTCCATGGCGATGGGATAGGGCTGCGGGGAGGCTGCGGTCAATTGCCCGCCAGCATCGCTCGCAGCATCGCGGGCAGCACGTCCTGTACGAAGGCGCCGGTACCCGCGCGGCCGGCCAGGCCGTCGAGCTGGCCCTCCAGCGCCAGATGCGCGAAGCCGTGCACGGCCGACCAGGCCAGCATCAACAGCGCCGTCGAAGAGCGGTCGAGCGTGGCGTCGGCCGGCAGGGTCCGGACGGCGCGCACGGCGTCTTCCAGCAGCTTGAAGGCGCGCCCACCGGCCTCCTTCAGCCGCGGATTCTCGCGGTCGAGGCGTTCGTGCCGGAACATCAGCAGGAAGCGGCCCGGATGGGCGAGGGCGAAGCGAACGTAGCCGATGCCCTGCTCGCGCAGCCGGGCGACGGGGTCGTCGCCGCCGCGCGCGTTGCCGGCGGCGAGCTCCTCGGCCAGCGCCTGGAAGCCAAGGATGGCGACCTCCGTCAGCAAGCCCTGCAGGCTGCCGAAGTGGTGCGCCGGCGCGGCCGGCGACACCCCGGCCCGCCGGGCGGCCGCGCGCAGCGTCAGAGCCTCGACCCCGGACTCCGCCAGGATCGCCTCGGTCGCCTCGATCAGCGCCTCGCGCAGCTGGCCGTGGTGATAGGCACGGGAGGGGCGGCGGCGCGGCATGGCAACTCCATCTTGACAGTGTTCAGATTCTTCTCTAGATGATTTTAACACCGTAAAGATTAATGGAGAAGCCCGATGGGGATGCTGTTTCAGCTGGCCAATGCCTTGGCCCTGGCGGCCTGGGTTGCGCTGATCGCCTCCGTCTTTGTACCGGCGTGGCGACGGGCGATTTGGATGGCAAGCGGCTTTGCCGTCCCGCTGCTGCTCGCCGTCGCCTACGGCGCGCTGCTGGCGATCTTCTGGTCGGATGCGGCGGACGGCGGCTTCGGTTCGCTCGCCGAGGTGCAGGCCCTGTTCCAGGTTCCGGGCCTGCTCGTCGCCGGCTGGCTGCACTACCTCGCCTTCGATCTCTTCGTCGGCACCTGGATCGCGCGCGACGCCGCGGAGCGGAACCTGCCCCGCGGCGCGGTCGTGCCTTCACTTGTGCTGACGTTCCTCGTCGGCCCCTTGGGCCTGCTGCTCCACGCCGTGGTGCGCGCCTTGGCGCGCCGGCACGAAAGCATCGTTGGAGTGCGTCCATGAGCGCCATTGCGCTGTCTCACCGGCCGCACGGCCTGCTGCGGCGACTGCGCGGCGGCAGCGCCTCGCTGACTGCCCTCGGCATCGGCTGCTTTCTGGCGGTCGTGCCGACGCTGGTGGCGCTGTTGCTCGACACGCGCACGATTGACGGCGTCAATGTCTGGCTGAAGCCGATCAAGTTCATGCTGTCGACCGGGCTCTTCGCCTGGACCGCGGCCTGGTTCATCGGCGAGCTCGCAACCGAACGACGCCAGGCGTGGCCGGTACGCATCGTCGTCTGGACCATCGTCGCCGCCACGGTCTTCGAGGTCGGCTACATCACGCTGCAGGGTGCGCTCGGCGAACGCTCGCATTTCAACGAGAGCGACGAGCTGCACATCGCGCTCTACGCCGCGATGGGCGTGGTCGCCACGCTGTTGACCGCGACCAGCCTGCTGCTGGCGCGCGAATACCGCCGCCACGCCGATCGACGACTGGCGCCAGCTTACCGGCTGAGCGCCTATCTCGGGTTGTTGGTGACGGGCCTTCTCGGCATCGCCACCGGCGCCGTGGTCAGCAGCAACCAGTCGCATGCGGTCGGCGGCCCGATGCAGGGCGGCGGCCTGCCGCTCTTCGGCTGGTCCTATGAGCTCGGCGACCTGCGGGTGGCGCATTTCCTGGCGATCCACGCCGAGCAGCTGCTGCCGCTGGCCGCGGTCCTCCTCGTGCGGCTCGCGCCAGGCCGGGCAGGGCAGGGTGTCCTCGCGATCAGCGCGGCCTATGTGGCGCTCATCGCTCTCGTCCTCGTGCAGGCCCTGGCGACCTTGCCCTTCTGGCGATTGGCCTGACTCTGCTTGCCGCAGCTCTGGCATAGTAGCGGCGATGGCGAACGGAGCTCTCTCATGACCGCGATTCCGGGCTGGCACATCAAGGGAGATTGGTTCGACAACTGCAGCTGCGCGGTCGCCTGTCCCTGCACCTTCGCGCAGGCCCCCGACAACGGCTTCTGCGAGTCCGTGCTCTTCTGGCACATCCGCGAGGGCCACTACGGCGATGTCGCACTCGACGGTCTGAGCTTCGTCCGCGTGGGACGCTGGGAAGGCGATCTTTGGGCGGGCAAGGTCAAGGGTACCGCCGGCATCTTCATCGACGAGCGCGCCGACGACCGCCAGGCAGAAGCGCTTCCGCTCATCTTCGGCGGCCGCGCCGGAGGCTTTCCGGCGCAGGTCGCCGCCCTCTTCACCGAAGGTCGCAAGCTCGTGGGCTCGGAGCGCGCGCGGATCACCTTCGAGATCGCGGAGGACCGCGGCCGCTGGGGAACGGAGATCGCCGGCAAGGTCAAGGCCTGGGCCAAGGCGCTCACCGGCCCGACCAGCCTGCCGGGAAAATATCCGCAGCTGATGAACCCGCCTGGCTCCGAGACGGGACCTGGCCAGATCGTGACCTGGGGCAAGTCGACGCTCTGCACCGTCGATGCCTTCGGCTTCAAGTTCCAGTGGACGACGAACTCGAGCAAGCACATCCCCTTCGACTGGATCGGTCCATGATGTGACAGGCCGAGGCAATTGCTGCTGGCCATCATTGGTCAGAGGCTCATAATCGACTGAGAAGTGTCTGGGGATGGGATCGCAATTGCCAGCCGAGGAGGTTCGCGATGGCCAGTTGGCGCGTCGAAGGCAAATACATGGAAGCCTGCAACTGCGAAACGGTCTGCCCGTGCATCTTCTTTTCGCCACCGACCGAGGGCCAGTGCACAGCCTTCATTGTGTGGGAGGTGGACAAGGGTAACCGCGGCGACGTCCGCCTGGATGGACTGCGGGCGGCACTCCTGGCCCACGCCAAAGGCAACATGAAGAACGGCAATTGGCAGGTTGCGCTCTATGTCGACGAGCGTGCCAACGATGCACAGCGAGAGGCGTTGAGCGCGATCTTCTCCGGCGGCGCCGGCGGTCACCTGTCTGCACTCGGCCCGCTGATCGGCGAGGTGCTGGGCGTGCGACCGGCCAAGATCAGCGTGATGCGCAGCGGCAAGCAAACGTCCTTCAGCGTCGCCGGCGTGGCCGACACGGCTATAGCGCCGATCGAGGGACAGGGGGGCGGCCCCGTCACGGTCTCCGGCCATCCGCTGGCCGTGGTGCCCGGCGTGCCTTTCCTCGTGCACCGCAGCGAGCGCCTAGCGGTGAAGGACTACAGCCTGGCTTGTGCGGTTGAAGGTCGTAGCGGCTTCACCGCGCCCTTCGTCTATGAAGCATAGCCGCGCGTCTTCAGCTGCGACAGCCTGAGGCGCCGGACTCTAGACGGGCAGGATCGTCGTCTGCTTCACCACGCGCATGACGAGGGTCGATCGGTAAGTGGCGATGCCGGAGAGTTTCGACAGCTTGTCGAAGACGAAGCGCTGATAGTCCTCGACGTCGCGCGCGAC
>DATEDK010000336.1:0-11966 GCA_035281685.1 Kiloniellales bacterium
TCCTGGCCCGGCTATCAGGCCGAGCTGCTCCTGAGCGAGCAGTCGGCCGTGGTCTGCCACCGCGACCACCGCGTCGCCGGCACGCCCGAGCAGCAGTTCGAGGCTCTGGCGCGCCGGCCGCTGATCCACGTGTTCCAGCACGAGAACCACTGGGCCGAGGTCTTCCGCCGCTTCGGCCGAACCGTACCGCCAGGGCATAGCGGCGTGCGCGTCGACAACTCGCTGGCCGCGCTGACGCTGGTGGCGGCCGGCGGCGGCAGCGCCATCGTGCTGCGCTCCTACGCCGAGCGCGCCGCCGAGACGCTGCCGCTGGCGCTGCCCTTCGACTTCGACGTGCCGCTGCAGCAGGCGAACTGGCTCCTGACCCCGATCGGCCAGCGCGTCGCCAAGCCGGAGAGCCTGCTGTTCCGCGCGTGGCTCTTCGAGGAGATGAACCATCCCGGAAGCGGCGTAGCCGCTATCCGGGACCCAGGGGCCACAGAGCGCGCTCCACGGCCCCTGGGTCCCGGCTCTCGCTTCGCTCGGCCGGGATGACAGTGTAGTGGGGTGCGTCGTTGCCTGAATGGAGAGGGAATTCAATGAGTGAAGATCTCGTCATCGTTTCGGTCGAGGAGCGTATCGGGCGGCTGTCGTTCAACCGGCCGAAGTCGCTGAACGCCTTCAGCCACGGCCTGATGGAGCAGGCGACGGCGGCACTGCAGCGGCTGACGGCGGACCCCGCGGTGCTCGCGATCGTCGTCTCCGGCGAGGGCCGCTCGTTCTCCGCCGGCTTCGACCTCAAGGAAGGCGACAGCCAGGCGCGCGAGACGCTCGACGACTGGAAGCGCGTGCTCGACTACGACTTCGACTTCATCGTGCAGTTCTGGGACTGCCCGAAGCCGATCATCGCCGCCGTGCACGGCTACTGCCTCGCCGGCGCCTTCGAGGTGATGCTGGCCTGCGACTTGACGGTGGCGAGCGAGGGCGCGCGCTTCGGCGAGCCCGAGGTGCGCTTCGGCTCCGGCATCGTCTGCATGCTGCTGCCGTGGCTCACCACGCCGAAGCTCGCCAAGGAGCTGCTCCTGACGGGGGCCGACCGGATACCGGCGCAGCGCATGTACGAGATGGGGATCGTCAACCGCGTCGTGCCGGAGGGCCAGCACATCGAAGGCGCGCTCGCCCTGGCGCGCGACCTCGCCGCGGCCGCGCCGCAGTCGGTGCAGCTGACCAAGCGCGCGATCAACCGGACCTACGAGGCCATGGGCCTGCGCCAGGCGCTGGCCCAGGCACTCGACGCCGAGCTGATGATCGAAAGCTCCGCCGGCCCCGAGCGCAAGGAGTTCAACCGCATCCGCAAAGAGCAGGGCCTGAAGGCCGCGATCGAATGGCGCGACGCGCGGTTCAGGTAGTTACCCCTCTCCCCTTGCGGGAGAGGGGTAGGGGTGAGGGGGGTCGGTGGGTAGCGGTGTCGAGCTTCGCACCGACCTACCCCCCTCACCCCGGCCCTCTCCCGCAAGGGGAGAGGGAGGACTGCGGGCGACGCGCTCCTACAGGATCAGGTACACCTTCTTCACCGTCTCGTGCACGGCGCAGGTGCCTTTCCAGTCCTTCGGGAAGAAGGCCACGGTGTCGGGACGGATCTCGATGACCTCGCCGGTTTCGCCGTGGGTGTAGGTCGAGCGGCCGGCGAGGAAGTGGCAGAACTCGTCCTTGGTCACATGGCAGTGCCAGGTGCCGGGCGTGCAGGTCCAGAAGCCGCACTCGGCCGTCTGATCGGCTTCGCGGTTGAGCAGCACGCCGGCGGTGCGGCTCTCGCCCTGCAGCATGGTCGGGATCGGGCCCCAGTCCCTGAGCTCGCGCAACGCCAGCGGGTTCGACAGCACCTTCGGCGCCGTGGGCGTGCTCTCTATCGGCTCGCTGGCGGAGAGGATGTAGGTGACGCGCAGCGTCTCCTCGACCGTCGCCTCGCCCGACCAGCCGGCCGGGAACAGCACGGCTTGGCCTGGCCCGACGCTGAGGCGCTCGCCGTTCCTGCCGATATAGGTGGCGCGTCCGCGCATCACCCAGAGGAACTCGTCACGCGGCACGGCGAGCTTCCAGCTGCCCGGCGTGCAGACCCAAAGTCCGGTCTCCGGCCGGCGCACCGGCGTCTTGAACAGGAGGCGTCCGCGCGAATGCGAGGTGGCGCCGCCGGCCGCCGGCAGCGCGTTTGCCTGCGGACCCCAGTCGACGAGGTCGTCGTAGGCCGCCGCGTCGTGGATGTGCGGCGCGGTCGAGTTGAGTTCGGTCATAGCTGGTTCAGCAGCCGCGCTGCCTTGGCCGTGCCGCTTTCCGCCTGCATGTGCGCCTTGGCCTTGGCGAGGCGCGCGTGCATGGCCTTGTCGGTCAGCAATGTTTCGATTGCCCGCGCCATCTCCTCGTCGGTCCAGTCGTAGCGGTGCAGCTTCAGGCCGTGCCCGGTCTCGGCGACGCGCGTGGCGTTGTCGTGGCCGTCCCAGACGTAGGGCAGGATGAGGGCCGGCTTGCCGAAGTAGAGGCACTCGGTGAAGGAGTTGTTGCCGCCGTGGTGGATCACCGCGTCGACCAGCGGGATCACCGAGGGCTGCGGATACCACTTCGCCAGGTGCACGTTCGGCGGCGGCGCCTCGTAGCTGTCGATGTAATCGCCGACGTTCACCAGCGCGCGCAGCGGCAGCCGGCCCACGACCGCGATGATGCGCTTCAAGAGGTCCATGTCGCCGGAGCCCAGGGAGCCGAAGGAGACGTAGAGCAGCGGCTTGTCGTTGTGCGCCTTGAACCGCGGCACCTCGTAGGGCGCATCCTGACGCACGCAGCCTTCGAGATACTGGAACCGGCGCGGGTCGAGCGGCTCCGCGCGCTTGAACTTCACCGGCTCGGGGTAGAGCAGCAGGTTCAGGCTCGGCGAAGGCTCGAAGAACTGGCCCAGCGGATAGGGATGCTCGCCCAGGTCCTGGATCCAGCTGTTGAAGTCCTCGTGGATCGGCTTGATCACCTCGTTGAAGCGATCCTCGAAACGCCTGAAGCAGGCGCGGTCGTGCTCGCCGCAGCCGGAGAGGTGCGGCGGGATGTCGGGATCGGGGATCTCGTTCTCCGAGCAGGAGACGATGCGCACCCAGGGCTTCCGCTCCTCGCGGCTCCAGCGCTTGATCGCCGGGAAGAGGATGACGTTGTCGACGCAGACGATGTCCGGGCGGATCTCCGCCAGGCGGTCCGGCAGGGTCTTCTCCGCCCACTTCGCCGTGGAGACGATCGCCTCCCAGCAATCGCGCACGTAGTTGTCGATCTGCTCGTAGGGGCTTTTGCGGAAGTTCGGGATGTGGCCGTTGATGAAATCCGACCAGTACTTCGCCATCTGCTCGGGCGGCATGGGTGCCGACATCGGCACGGGGTACTCGTCGAAACCGTAGCCCTTGAACACGCCGGTGAAGCCGGGGTCGTGCAGGAACACGGCCTTGTGGCCGAGCGCCTCGACCGCCTGCGCGATGCCCACGGAGTTCAGCGCCGGCCCGAAGGCGGCCTCCGGAAAGAATGCGATGGTCTTCTGCTTCATCCGTCCCTCCCACCGCCCCTCACCCTGTCCCTCTCCCCCTTCGGGGGCGAGGGCACGCTAGCGCTGCAATCTGGCCAGGGGTCCCCTCGCCCCGCGCGAGCGGGGAGAGGGACAGGGTGAGGGGTGTTCCGGTTTCCCTAGCACGACTCACCGCAGCGGCAGAATCCGACCATGCCGGGTCTCGAAGCCGAGAGTCATGTACTGGCCATCCTCCAGGCCGAGTGCTTCGAAGCCGGCGGCGGTGGCGCGGGCGACCAGCGGGCGGTCGATGAAGTCCAGGCGGAAGTGCAGCAGGACGTCCTGGCCCAGATAGGTAAGATCCTCCAGCCGCGCGGTGAAGGCGTTGGCGGCAGCCAGTGCGCCGGCGGAGAGCAGCACGCGCTCGGGCCGCACGGCGAGAATCGCGGGCTCGCCGGGCGGCACCGGCTTGACCGCCTCGCCCTTCAGCAGCCCCAGGTGCGGCACGCGCACGCCACCCTCGGCGGCATAGCCCTCGAGCAGGTTGACCGCGCCCAACATCTCGGCGGCCGCGCGGCTTTCCGGCCGTTCGTAAAGCTGATGCGGCTTGCCCTGCTGCAGGATCCGGCCGCGGTACATTACCGCCAGGGTGTCGGAGGTCGCGAGCGCCGCCTCGGCGTCCTGGGTCACCAGCAGGACCGTGAGCGCGAACTCCTGCTGCAGACGCTTCAGCTCGAGGTGCATGGACTGGCGCAGGCGACGGTCGAGCGGCGTCAGCGGTTCGTCCAGCAGCAGCAGGCGCGGCCGTTTCACCAGGGCGCGGGCCAGCGCCACGCGCTGCCGCTCCTCGACCGCGAGGTGGTGCGGCCGGCGCCGCGCGCAGTCGCGGATGTCCAGCGTCTCCAGGATCTCGGCGACACGGCGGCGGATCTCGCGCCGCCGCAGGCCTTCCATTTCCAGGCCGTAAGCGACATTGGCCGCAACGCTCATGTGCGGGAAGAGCGCCTGCGACTGGAACATCAGGTTGATCGGCCTGTAGCGCGCCGGCAGCTCGGTGATGTCGATGCCATCCAGCACGATCGAGCCGCGATCCGGCCGCTCGAAGCCGGCGAGCAGGCGCAGAAGCGTGGTCTTGCCGCAACCGGGGGGCCCCAGCACTGCGAAGAGCTCGCCCTCCTCTACGCTCAGGCTGAGCCCTTCGACGGCGGCGGCATCGCCGATGCGCCGGCCGAGATCCCTCAGCTCGAGAAGCGCCATGGCTCAGGCACTCCGCGGCCGCGACAACCGCTCCGCCGCCAGGACCAGGACGAAGCTGGCGAGCAGCAGGAGCGTGCCGAGCGCGGTCACCTCCGGCTCGGTGCCGCGCTTGATCATCGCGTAGGCCAGCATCGGCAGCGTCTGCACTTCCTCGCCCGCGGTGATCGCGGCCAGCACGAAATCGCCGAGCGAGAGCGCCAGCGCCAGGAGCGCCGCCGCCAGCACGCCCGGCAGGATCAGCGGCAGGGTGATGCGCGCGAAGGTCGTGAGGCCGCCGGCGCCGAGGTCCTCCGAGGCCTCGATGATGCGCCAGTCGAAATGCCGCAGCCGCCGGCGCACGACGGCAGCGACGAAGGCCAGCGTGAAGACCACGTGGCTCAGCACGATCGAGTGGAGGCCGAGGCTGAACCCCAGCGCGGCGTAGAGCGAGAGCAGCGCGACGCCCTGCACCACGTCCGAGAGCAGCAGCGGCGCAAGGCTCAAGGCACCCAGGATCGGCGCACGGCGGCGGTTGTGCAGACCGACGGCGATGAGCGTGCCGAGGAAAGTGGCGATCACCGTCGCGGCCACGGCGACGATGGCGCTGTGAATCGCGGCCTGCTGCACGGCTGGATTCCGCCAAAGCGCGTCGTAGCGGCTGAACGGCGCGAGCGGATCGAACGAGAGCGCGACCAGCGCCAGCAGCGGGGCGTAGAGAAACAGCAGCACCAGGCCGAGATGGAGGCGCAGCAGGCTCATCGCCGATCCTCATGCGCCGCCAGCAGGGCCTGCGCGAAGAGCAGGAGCAGCATCAGGCCGACCAGCAGCGAGGCCAGCGCCGAACCGGTAGGCCAGTCGGGCCGTGTCAGGAAGCGGTCGTAGACCTCCGTGCCGAGGGTGGGCACGGCACGGCCGGCCAGCAGGTCGGGCATCAGGAAGTTGCCGAGCGACAGCGCGAAGACGAAGAGCGCGCCCTGCAGCAGGCCCGGCAGCGTCAGCGGCAGGGAGATGCGTCGGAACGTCCGCCAGCGGGAGGCGCCGAGGTTGGTCGAGGCCTCGAGCAGCGCCGGATCCTGCCGGCGCAGTGCGGCGTAGACCGCCAGCACGACGAAGGGCAGGTAGGTGTAGACGAGACCGAGCACGACGCACCAGCGGTGCCCCAGCAGCTCGGCGGGCGTCAGGCCGATCGCCTGGAACGCGGCCGCGATCGGACCGTCCGGGCGCAGCAGCACGGCCCAGGCGTAGCTCTGGAAGAGCGCGCTCGTGAAGAACGGCAGCAGGACCAGCAGCAGCAGAAGCGCCTGACGCCGCCGCGGCGCCAGTGCGATCGCCCAGGCCGCGGGGCAGCCCAGCAGCAGTGCGAAGAGCGTCGCCAGCACGGCGACACGCAGGCTCGTCTGCAACAGCTCGCGGTGCTCCGGTGCGAAAATCGTCCGGAAGCGCTCGGCAGTGATCGTGCCGTCGCTGCCCAGAAGCGCGTTCAGCAGCAGCAGGAAGCAGGGCAGCAGCAGGAAGAGCGCAAGCCAGCCGAGGCCGGGAGCCAGGAGGGCGGTGGTCTGCGCGCGGGTCATCGCTGAGCCTCCCAGCCTTCGTGTGACCGGAGCCTAGCGAGGCCGCGAAGCGAGGGTCAACGGAAAGCGGGCTTTGCGCTTGCGGTAACGGTGACCGACCAAACCCCCCTCCCTACCCTCCCCCGCTTTCGCGGGAGAGCGGCGCACCTGTCGAAGCTCGCGCGAACAGCCCTCTCTCCCGCGAAGCGGGGGAGAGTGGGAGAGGGGGGTTTGGTTGCTACGCCGTGACCGCGTCGCCGATCTTCTGTGCCGTGGCCGGGCGCTTGCCGGTGCGGCGCAGGTCGGTTCGCACGTGCTTGGTCGAGTAGCCGTTGAAGAGGTGGCCCAGGAGGCCGCGCTTCAGGTCCGAGGTGCCGAAGAACCAGTCGGCGATCGGGAAGGTCAGGTTCATGTTGCGCTCCATCATGATCGACTGATCGTGATGGGCCTTGTGGTGGCGCCGGATGGTGTTGACGAAGGGCATGTGGCGCACGAACCAGTTCTCGTCGACGTGGCAGCAGAAGTGCATGAACTCGTAAATCAGGTACATCGCCGTCGTGGTGCACATGACGAGCCAGCCGACGTTGGCCGAGATCAGCCAGCCCATCAGCAGGGCGCCCGGGATCGACATCAGGATGAAGGTGACCAGCGCATAGGGCGGAAAGAAGGTGACGCGCCAGTCCCTGTGGTCGGCGAAGCGCATCTCCTGCTCGGTGAAGAACTGGTGGTGCGTCAGCGTGTGGCGCTGGTAGATCGCGCGTAGGCCCACGAAGCGCAGCGGCCGGTGCATCACGTTGGCGTGCAGGTACCATTCGAAGAAGTTGCAGAGCAGGAAGACCACCGGAACGGTCAGCCACTCCCACCAGAGGATCGGGGTCGCCAGGTTGGTGACGTAGAGATACATCGCCGTCAGGCCGATGACGTAGATGACCGCGACGTGCAGGAAGCCGTTGTACCAGCCGGCGATGCGGCGGCGGTACTCGGCGCGGAAGCCGTGCTGGCGCGGCTCCATCGCGGTGGCGGTCAGTTCCATCGGTCCTCTCCGGCTCTCTCCCAGGGACGCGCGCGGAAGGGCGCCCTCTAGCGTCGATCCACTAATATATCAGCCGTACATCACAACGTCAAGGCCTACATCATGCCGCCCGCCGCGGCCTGCTTGCTCTGCTGGTAGTCGAAGATCGAGGTGTAGCCGCCGGACCAGTCGGGCGGTATGCGCATGGGACGCGGGTCGTGGTGCGCCCAGCGCGCCGGCTCGCCGCGGATCACCTGCTGGTAGTAGCGCGTCTTCAAGGGGTTGTAGGTGTAGGGGAAGGCGTCGGCCGCCGACATGACGTTCAGGAGCAGCGGCCGGCCGAGGTCGGAGCGGTTCGGCTCCGAGCCGTGCACCGTGCGGTAGTTGTGCAGCGTGAGCGAGCCGGCCGGCCCGCAGAGATAGCGCGCCTTGTCGAGCGCGACGCGCTTCAGGTCTCGCTCCTTGATGTAGCCGGCCCAGGAGCCGTCATCGGCATAGTGGTCGAAGACCTCGGTCTCGTGGCTGCCCGGAATGACGCCCAGCGGTCCCTGGTCCATGCCGCAGTCGTGCACGTAGAGGCCGACGGTCAGCACGGCGGGGTTGGTGTGCGGGAAGAAGGGCGCGTCCTGGTGCCACTTCACCTCGGTGCCGCCCTGCGCCCATTTGAAGTTCAGCTTCGACTGGTGGAACTTCACGTCCGGGCCGAGCACGTCGGCCAAGAGGTCGCCCAGGGGCGATTTGGACGCGAAGTCCCAGAAGACCGGATCCTCGTCGTTCGGACTGGAGACGCGGCGCAGGCGCGGCGCCTCGGGCCTGTGTCCCGGCTCCAGATCGAAGACCGCGTCCGAGCGGGTCACGCTGCGCGAGCGGTCGACGAGCCGTGCGATGCCGGCCTTCAGCCGGTCGAGCCAGGCTTCATCGACGAAGCGCTCGACCAGGAGATAACCCTGCTGGAAGTAGTCCTCGCGCTGCCGCTGCGTCAGCTTGCGCGGAGGGTGGGAGAGGATGTCTTCGGGCGTCATGGCAGCTTGCCTCGCTTCACTTGAAGCCCAATACCTGGCTCGGCAGCCAGAGGGCCATTGCCGGAAAGATGATGATCAGCGCGGCGACGAACAACTGGATCACGATGAAAGGCACCACGCCCCGGTACATGTGGTGGATGGTGATCTGCGGCGGCGAGATGCCGCGCAGGTAGAAGATCGCCGGCGCCATCGGCGGCGTCAGGTAGCTGGTCTGGATCATCAGCAGCACCAGCATGCAGAACCAGAGCGGATCGAAGCCGAAGGCCTTCACCAAGGGCAGGAAGATCGGCACGAAGATCAGCACGATCGAGATCCACTCGAGGAAGAAGCCGGCGGCGAAGATGACGCCAAGCGCGAGCGCCAGGATTCCCCAGGCGCCGATGTCGACGCCCTCGATCAGCGCGCGGATCGTGCCCATGCCGCCGAGTGCCACGAAGGTGCCGGTGAAGAGGCTGCCTGCGAGCAGGATCAGCATGATCATGCAGGTCACCGTCAGCGTCTTCATCAGCGCCTGGCCGAAGGAGCGCCAGGCGAAGCGCCGGTAGCAGAGGACGAGGACGACGGAGGCGGCCGCACCGATGGCCGCCGCCTCGGTCGGCGCCGCCCAGCCGAAGAACATCGAGCCCAGCACGGCGAAGATCATGAAGAGCGGCGGCACCAGCGCCTTCGCGCTGATGATCAGCTTCTGCCGCAGCGTCGGATCGTCGAGCGTGCGCGGGATGCGCGGACCGTAGTGCGGCTTCAGCCGGCAGAGCACGAAAAGGTAGACGATATAGCTGAACGCCAGCAGCAGGCCCGGGATCACCATGCCGACCAGGAGGTCGCCGATCGAGACGTCGGCGACCGGCCCGAGCACGACGACTACGACCGAGGGCGGGATGATCGTGCCGAGCGAGCCGCCGGCGCAGATCGTCCCGCAGATCATCGGCTTGTTGTAGCCGTAGCGCAGCATCGGCGGGATCGCGAGCAATCCCACCACCGCCTCGGTCGCGCCGATCACGCCGGTCGAGGCGGCGAAGATGATGCACATGATGACCGTGCCGATGGCGAGCCCGCCGGGCAGCCGGCGGGTCCAGAGGTGCACCGCCTCGAAAAGCTTCTCGGCGATGCCGCTCCTCTCCAGCATCGAACCCATGAAGACGAAGAGCGGGACCGCGGCCAGCACGAAGTTCGAGGCGACGCTGTCCACCTTCTGCGTGAACTGGAACAGCAGCGCCTGGAACTTGAAGCCCATCAGCCCGAAGGCGAAGGCCACGCTCATCAGCGCGAAGGCGACCGGGAAGCCCAGGAACATCAAAAGGAAGAGCGCCGGGAACATCAGCAGCGCGAGGGTCTGGCTGTCCAAGGGCACTCAGGTCCTTGCGTAGGTGCCGATGGGACGGCCGGCCAGGGTGGAGAGGCACTTCGCCACCTCGGCCAGGGCCTGCAGGCCGAGCGTGGCGAAGCCGACGACGAAGACCAGGCGGAAGGGCCAGATCGGCGGGTTCCAGGCCGATTGCCCCGAGCCCTCGCCCGAGAGGTAGGCCTGCGCCATGTACTCCCAGAGGCGGATGCCGAGAAAGACGCTGAAGGGGATGAACAGCACGACGTAGCAGAGAAGGTCGATCAGCGCCTTTCGCCGCACCGACAGCCGCGCGTAGATCAGGTCGATGCGGATGTGCTCGCCGCGCTGCAGGGTCAGGGCCGCGCCCAGCAGGAAATAGGCCCCGGTCAGCATGTAGCCGAGCTCGAAGGCCCAGATGGTGGGCGCGCCGAAGAGATAACGGGCGAAGACCTCGTAGCAGGTCGCCAGCACCAGCGGCACGATCAGCAGCGCGGCGAAGCAGCCGACGCCGAAGTTCACCCGCTCGATCGCCCAGAGCAGCGCTCGCATCGAGAGCTCCCGCGCGAAAAGGGCGGGACCGGCGCCGGGCCGGCCCCGCCCCGCCCGTGACCTTACTGCTCCTTCACCAGGACGTTGCGATAGTGGCTCGCCCGCGCCCAGAGCACCTCGAAGGCGCGCTGGCTCTCCAGCACCTTGGCGAACCAGGGATTGCCGGCGGCGACGCCGTCGGCCCAGGCGACCGCGATTTCCTTCACCGCGTACTGCACCTCGGGATCGAGCTCGATGATCTCGTTGCCCTGCTCGGCGTAGAAGTCGAGCGCCTTGGCGTCTTCCTGGCCGATGGTGAGCCAGGAATCGAAGGTGGTGAGCCGGGCCGCCGTCTCGATCAGCAGCTGGTCCTCGGGCGAGAGGCTGCCCCAGACGTCCTTGTTGACCTGCAGCTCGAAGGGCGCGGTCGGCTGGTGCACGCCGGGGATGATCAGGTACTTCGCGACCTTATAGAAGCCGGGCGAGATGTTCTCCCAGAGCGTGCCCCACTCCGTGGCGTCGATCGTGCCGCGCTCGAGCGCGGTGTAGATCTCGCCGCCCGGCGTGGTGACCGGCGCGGCGCCGAGCTGCTTGCTCATCTCCAGCCAGGCGCCGGCGGTGCGGATCTTCAGGCCCTGCAGGTCGGCCAGCGTGCGCACCGGCTTGATCGAGTGCAGGAAGACCTCGGCGGTGCGGATGAAGAGCGGCATGGAAACCACGCCGAACTTCTCCATGCGGTACTCGCGCTGCAGTTCGGCGCCGCCGCCGCGGTAGATCCAGTGCAGCATGCGCTCGGTGTCGAAGGACCCGGCATAGCCGCCGAACAGCACCACGGTCGGGTCGACGCCCCAGTCGTAGCCGATCCAGGTGTGCCCCATGTCGGCGACGCCGTTCGACACCGTCTCGGTCACCTTCAGCGCCTCGCCCAGCGTGCCGGCGGGGAAGACCTCGATGACGATGCGGCCGCCGGACATCTCTCCGACGCGCTTGGCGAAGGCCTGGGCGCCGATCTCCAGCAGGGGACCGCCGGCCCAGGAGGTCGCCATGGTGAACTTGTGCTCCTGCGCCTGGGCCACCGGCGCAATGGACAGCAGCGCCGCCGCCGTGGCCGCACCGGCCATCGCCTTCCAACGCGAAACGAAGGTCATCTCCAGCTCCTCCCTTTAGGGTTTCGTTGCGGCCTTGCCGGCCAGGGCCTGCAGCACCCGATCGATCTCGGCGCCGCTCAGCTCCCACTCGTTGCCGAAGTTCGCCACGACCTCGCGCATGAACGGCGCGGCCAGAGCCTTGGCTCTCTCCGCATCGCCCAGGTGCTCGTTCAGGATGGCGAAGGCGAGCTGCGTCGGCTCGGCGCCTTCGTAGCCCCACTCGTAAGAGTTCTTGGTAAAGGATGCGAGATCGAAGCGGGGATCGAGCCGGCGGCCGTCGACGGTGACGACGATGCCGTCGATCGTGCGGTCGCCGCGAAAGGCCTTCATCGCTCTCCCGTGTCCCCACCCCGCCCGGTTCTGATCAGCGCCGCGGCCGCCGGGCTCGGCCGCCGCGTCATCGACTGCTGATATATCTGTAGCATTCCAGTGCGCCGAGGCAACAGCCTTTCGCCGCGGCGCCACGGCGTTCAGTGCTGCCGGCGCTTCTCCAGCAGGGAGAGGAAGCGCTCGTATTCGGCCTCGTTGACGCCATAGGAATGATCGTCGTCGGGGAACCTGCCCTCCTTCACTTCGCGCACGTATTGGCTGAGGCCCTGCACCGCGACCTCGGTCAGGTTGGTGTAGCGCTTGGTGAA
>DATEDK010000337.1:0-11733 GCA_035281685.1 Kiloniellales bacterium
AGCGCAGCCTGGCCCTGGCAGAGCCCGGCCATGTCGACTCGCCCGTCGGCCGGGGTGTCACCGGCGTTGTCGAGGGCCGGCGCGTGCTGATCGGCAGCGCCGGCTACCTGGAGAGCGAAGGCGTGGATCTCGGCGGCGCCGCCGGCGCGGCTGACGATCTGCGGAGCAAGGGCGCGACCGCCATCCTGGTGGCCATCGACGGCCGGCTCGCCGGTACCCTCGGCATTGCCGATCCGATCCGCCCGACGACGCGAGGCGCGCTCGACGCGCTGCGCCGCCAGGGGATCCGCGTGGTGATGATGACTGGCGACAACCGGGTGACGGCCGAGGCCGTTGCACGCGATCTCGGCATCGCCGAGGTGGAGGCGGACGTGCTGCCGGAGCGCAAGAGCGAGGTGGTCTCCCGCCTGCGCGCCGAGGGCCGCGTCGTCGCCATGGCCGGCGACGGCGTCAACGACGCGCCGGCACTGGCGGCGGCCGACGTCGGCATCGCCATGGGCGGCGGCACCGACGTCGCCATCGAGAGCGCCGGCGTCACGCTGCTGCACGGCGATCTCGAGGGCATCGTGCGCGCGCGGCGCCTCTCGCAGGCCACCATGCGCAACATCCGGCAAAACCTGTTCTTCGCCTTCATCTACAACGCCGCCGGTGTTCCGGTCGCTGCGGGCGTGCTCTATCCCGTGCTGGGCCTGTTGCTGTCGCCGGCCATCGCGGCGGCCGCGATGGCGCTCTCCTCGGTCAGCGTGATCGGCAACGCACTCCGGCTGCGCACGGTGAAGTTGCAGTGACCGGAACCATCGTGGCGAGGCGGCGTTGCGCCGTTATGAAACGGCGTGTCTCTGGGCTGCTCAGTCTGCTGTTGCTAACCCTGCTGCTGATGCTGGGAAGGGCAGTAACGGCCGACCCCGCTGTCACCGCCGCAGAACCGCCGCACGAGCATGCGGTCGCGACGACCACGCCCGATCGCCGTTGTGCCGACCTGCATTGCACTGCGGGCAGCCTCTGCTGTGGCGTGGCGGGACATTGCATTGCCGGCGTGCTTTGCCCTGCGGCACCCAGCCTGGAAGAGCCACCGGCAGCAGGGCCGCGCACGTCTCAGGACCTGTTGCAACAGGGAGGAGCGAACCCGGAGGCGCTCTATCGCCCACCGGCATGATCGGGGACTTTGCCGAGAAGCACCGCAAACCCCGATCAGGAGCAGTCCAATGACGTTCAAAGGCATCGTATTCGGTATCGCTGCCGCGACCGCACTGTCGCTCGCTGCAGCCGCGCTGGCCCAGTCCGACCATGGCCATGACGAGCTGCCTTCCATCTGCAAGAGCGCCGACGCGCAGAACATGATGAGCGGCGGCGACATGGGCTCGATGAGCGAGATGATGGGGTCGATGGACCAGGCGCACCAGGACCTGATGAAGAGCATGGAGGTGATGCACGGGATGATGCAGGGCATGCAGGCCGCCGACATCGACGTGGCCTTCGTCTGCTCCATGATCCCGCACCATCAGGGCGCCATCGAGATGGCAAAGGCGGAGCTGGCACACGGCGACGACCCCTGGGCGAAGGAGTTGGCGCAGCGGGTGATCGACGCGCAGGAGCAGGAGATCACCGAGATGCTGGATTGGCTCGCGAAGCAGTCCAACTGAAACCGCATGGCCGAGGCGGCCGTCTCGGGCACGAGGGCGGCCGCCACGCCACGCGAGCTAGAGAGGCATCGACCATGACCCACAGCGACCACCAACACGCCAGCGGGACGCAAGGCGACAGCCGCCACCACGGGCGCGCCTATTGGCTCCTTGCCTTGAACCTGGTCCTCAGCTTCGTCGCCATGTACCTCGTCATGTTCGCGATGATCGATGGCTGGGCTGATTTCAACAACAACGTCAACACGGTCTACATGGCCTTGATGATGCTGGCGCCGATGGCCGTCCTGATGCTGGCAACCATGGGCGCGATGTATCGCCGGAAGGCTTGGAACGTCGCGCTCTATGCCGGTTTCGTCGCCATCTTCGTGCTGTCTTTCCTGGCGATCCGCAGCCAGGCACTGGTCGGCGATCGGCAGTTCATCGCCTCGATGATCCCGCATCACTCGGGCGCCATCCTGATGTGCCGCGAGGCACAGCTCGAGGACGCGGAGCTGCAGGCGCTCTGCGTGCAGATCTCCGAGGGCCAGCGGCGCGAGATCGAGCAGATGGAGGCGATCGCAGAGCGGCTCAGGGCCGCCGCGAGCGGAGGCGGCGGCTAGCGGAAGGCGGCGACGCGTTTCGCCGTCTCGGGATCGAGGAAGCCGCGCAGCGTCGCCTCGACCTCGGCGGCCATCGCCGCCTCGAGCCCGGCCGGGTCGCGCCGTGCCAGGATGCGGCGCAGGTCGCGCACCGGCCCCGGCGGCAGGGCCGCCAGGCGCCGCGCCAGCGCCACCGCATGCGGCAGCAGCTCGGCATCGGGGACGACGCCGCGGATCAGGCCCCACTCGGCCGCCTGGCGCGCATCGAACTTCTCGCCGAAGAGGATGAGCTCGCGCGCGCGCTGCAGGCCGACCAGCCGCGGCAGCAGGTCGGTAACGCCGCCGGTGACGAACAGACCCCAGGTCACCTCGGGGAAGAAGAAGCGCGTGCCCTCGGCCGCCAGCGCGAAATCGCAGTTGATCACCCATTCGAGGCCGCCGCCCACCGCCCAGCCGCGGATCGCGCCGACGACCGGCGTGTCGCCCAGCACGATGACGCGGGTTACGTCCTGGATGCGCTCGACGTAACCGCGCGTCGTCGCTTCGTCACCAATCTGCGAAGCGAAATCCTTGAGATCGTCGCCGGAGCAGAAGGCGCGGCCCTCCCCGGTCAGCACGATGGCGCGGATCGCCGGATCGCGGTCGGCGGCGGCGAGCGCCTCGACCAGATCGTCGAGCAACTCGGGCACGATCGCGTTGAGGCGCTGCGGTCGGTTCAGCGAGACTCTGCGCACGCCGTCGCCGAGATCGTCGGTCAGCACCGTCCCAGCCATCGTCGACCCCCGTTCCTAGCGCCGCTCGCGCAGCAGCAGCACGGAGAGCACGATCAGCGCCGTCGAGAACAGCACGATCAGCGTGCCGACCGCGTTGATCTCCGGCGTGATGCCGCGCCGCATCGTCGACCAGATGTACATCGGCAGCGTGTTGTCGCGCCCGGTCAGGAAGAAGGTGACCGGGATCTCGTCGAAGGACAGCGTGAAGGAGAGCAGCGCGCTGCCGATCACCGCGCTCCTGATGTTCGGGAGCGTGACCAGCAAGAAGGTCTGCCAGGGCCGCGCACCGAGATCGGCCGACGCCTCCTCGATGTTGCGACTCAGCCGCTCCAGGCGCGCGTAGACCTGGGTGACGACGACGGCGATCAGCGCCGTGGCGTGCCCGATGATCACCGTCTCCAGGCTGAGATTCACGCCCAGCAGCTTGAAGAGGTTCAGCATGGAGATGCCGGTGATGATGCCGGGCAATGCCAGCGGCAACAGGATCACGCGGCGGAAGGCGGCCTTGCCGGGAAAGCGGACCCGGTGCAGCACGAAGGCCGCCGGCAGGCCGATCAGCAGCGTCAGCGCCGTGGCCGAGAGCGCGACATAGCAGGAATTCCAGATCGCCTGCAGCAGCTGGTCGTTGGCGAAGAGCTCCTCGTACCAGCGCCAAGTGAAGCCGCGCAGCGGCAGGGTCAACGAGCGGTTGTCGTTGAACGAGAAGATGACCAGGGTCGCGATCGGCAGGTAGAGGAAGGCCAGCACGCAGGCCGCGACGGCGCCGAGCGTCCCCTCGGCCAGACGTTCGCCCAGACGCAGGCGCAGGCTGCGGACCGAAGGCTCGGCCAGGGCCGTGGTCTCTGCCATCACGCGAGCTCCACCCGGCCGCTCCGGTCGAGCCGCGAGGACAGCGACAGCACGGCCAGCACCACCAGCAGCATGACGATGGAGAGCGCCGAGCCCAGCGGCCAATTGAGCGTCGCACCGAACTGCGAAGCGATCACGTTGGCGATCATCTGACCGTCCGGACCGCCGACCAGCAGGGGCGCCACGAAGTCGCCGAAGGTCAGGCAGAAGGTGAAGGTGACGCCGGCGATCACGCCGGGCATCGACAGCGGCAGGGTCACGGCGAAGAAGCTGCGCAGCGGGCCGACGCCGAGATCGCCGGAGGCTTCCAGCAGGTTGCGCGGGATCTTCTCCAACGCCGTGTAGATCGGCATCACCATGAAGGGGACGAAGATGTAGGTCAGCGTCACCACCATGGCGAACTGGTTGTAGAGGAAGAGCGGCGAGGGCCCGTCCAGCAGACCCAGCGTCATCAGGAAGGAATTGAGGATGCCTTCCGACCCGAGGATGGTCTTCCAGGTGTAGGCGCGCAGCAGATAGGAGACCCAAAGCGGCACGATCACCAGCATGTAGAGCGCCGCGCGCAGCCTGACCGACCTGACCTTGAACACGAGGAAGTAGGCGAGCGGATAGGAGACCAGGGTCGCCAGCAGCGCCACGACGATGGCGATCTTCGCCGTGCGCCAAAGCACCTGGTAATACTGCGGATCCTGGAAGATCGCGAGGTAGTTGCCGAACTGGAAGTCCGGCAGATGGGTCGGGTACTTCCGCGTGTAGAAGCTG
Source organism: Kiloniellales bacterium (assembly GCA_035281685.1). GTDB lineage: Bacteria > Pseudomonadota > Alphaproteobacteria > Kiloniellales > JACOMY01 > DATEDK01. The sequence goes on from DATEDK010000337.1 coordinate 4,606, forward strand.
ATCGTGAAGATGATCAGGTAAGGCACGATCAGGAACGCAAGCGTCCACAGGAGCGGCAGCGACAGGATCGCGGCGCGCAGCGGCCGGATCGGCGCGCGCGCCGTCATGCCACCGCCTCCGCGGGAAAGATCGCGACGTTGCGCGGATGCACGGCGAGCGTCACGACGTCGCCGCTCTTCGGCAGGACGACGGCGCTCGTCGTGTCCTGCAGCTGCACGTCCACCGCGAAGGCGTCGGGCTGGCCGACGTCGACCATCAGCCGCGCCGTGCTGCCGTGGAACAGCGTCTCGCGCAGGCGGCCTTCGAGACGGTTGTGCTCGGCGCTCGCGGCTCCGTTCGCCGCCAGCACGGTCTTCTCCGGGCGGATGCAGAGCGTGACCGCTTCGCCCACGGCGAGCGCGACGCCGTCGACCGTCGCGCTCAGCCGCTGACCGCCGCAGTCGATCGTCGCCCGGCCGCCCGCCGTCGACGCGACGCGTCCGCGCAGCAGGTTCGAGGTGCCGAGGAACTGCGCCACGTAGAGCGTGCGCGGCCGGTCGTAGAGCTCCGCCGGGCGGCCGTCCTGCTCGATGCGGCCCGCGCGCATGACGACGACGCGGTCGGACATGACCAGCGCCTCGGTCTGGTCGTGCGTCACCATGATGAAGGTGAGGCCGAGGCGCTCGTGCAGGTGCTTCAGCTCCACCTGCATGGCCGCGCGCAGGTTCGCGTCGAGCGCCGAGAGCGGCTCGTCCAGCAGCAGGACCTTGGGCTTGCGCACCAGCGCGCGGGCGAGCGCCACGCGCTGCCGCTGGCCGCCGGAGAGCTCGTGCGGCCGGCGCTGGGCCTTGTCGGAAAGGCTGACCGAGGCGAGCGCGGCCTCGACCGACAGGCCGATCTCCTCGCGCGGCACGCCGGAGACCCTGAGGCCGTAGCCGACGTTCTGCGCCACCGTCATGTGCGGGAAGAGCGCGTAGTCCTGGAACACCATGTTGACCTGCCGCCGGTAGGGCGGCAGGTCCGTCACGTCGGTGCCGGCGAGCGCGATGCGGCCGCGGTCCGGCCGCTCGAAACCGGCGATCAGGCGCAGGATCGTGGTCTTGCCGCAGCCCGAAGGGCCGAGCAGCGTGATGAATTCGCCTTCCCTGACCGCGAGGGTGACGTCCTGGACCGCCACCACACCGCCGGCGAAGGTCTTACGCAGTCCGCCGATCTCGACGATGTTGCTCATCGCCGGTCCAACTCAGCACGCATCGCGGCGCGGGCTTCGCCGCCCGCGCCGCCGGATTCCCGCAGCACCGCTCAGTTCGCTTTGACCGCATTCCAGGCGTTGGTATAGGCCTCGATGCGATCGCCGAGATTCTGCCAGAGCAGCAGGCTGTCGAGGTAGTCGACGTCGGCCTGGTGCAGCGCCTCGAACTGGTCCGGCGTCATGCAGTTCTTCGCCGCCACCGGATTGGCCGCCGAGTAGCCGTTCACGTTGGCGACGCCGCACTGCCCGAGCTCCGACACCGTCATGTTGAGGAACTTGTAGGCGCAGTCGAGGTTCGGCGTGCCCTTCACCACCATCCAGGAATCCATCCAGCCCTCGGCGCCCTCCTCGGGGATGAACTCCCGGACCGGGATGCCCTGCTCGGCCAGCAGCGCGGACTGGTAGCCGCCCCAGGTGTTGGAAATCCACACCTCGCCCGCGGCGTAGAGGTCGACCAGCTCGCCGGCCGTGGCCCAGTACTTGCGCACCAGCGGCTTCTGCTCGATCAGCTTGGCCTTGGCCTTCTCGAGCTGCGCGTCGTCGAGCGCATAGATGTTCATGTCGCCGCCGAGCCGCGCCGCGACGTAGATCGCGCTCTTGTCGTCCCAGAGCGAGATCTTCCCCTTGTATTTCGGGTCCCAGAGCGCCTTCAGCGAGGTCGGCGCCTCGGAGTCCGGGATCTTGTCGGTGCGGTACATGAAGGGGATCGAACCCCAGGCCCATGGCACGCCATAGACCTCGCCCTCGTGGTTGATGCCCTCGGCCGTGCGGAACTTCTCGTAGATCTCGTTGAAGCGCGGGATCTTCGAGAGGTCGATCGGCTCGACGAAGCCGGCGAGGATCATCGTCTTGGTGGTGTCGATCGAGGGCGTGATCAGGTCGTAGACGCCGCCGCCCGCCGCCAGCTTCGGCGCGAAGTCGTCGTTCGAGCCGACGTAGGTGGCGGTCACCTTGCAGCCGGACTCCGCCTCGAACTGCGAGATGAAGCTGGGATCGCCGTAGCCTTCCCAGGTCAGGATGTTGACGACCCCGTCGGCCTTGGCCGCCGCGGCGAAGGCGACGGCCGCCAGGCAGACGGTGCCCAGGAACGAAAGTGTGCGTGTCGACATCGTCCTATCTCCCTTGCTGAAGCTCCCTGCCGCCGGCCGGCTAGTTCTCCCACCGATGCTCGGCCTGCGGCCCGTTACAGTATTCCTCCAGGCCCGGCGTGCGATACCCGTCCTCGCGCCAGATGATCGGGAAGTAGTTCTCGTCCACCACGTCGCTGGTGAGCCGCTTGTAGCGCGCGTAGATGCGCCCGGTGGCATGGCCCAGGTCCTTGGGATCGGTGGCGTAGCGAACGTCGGCCGGCATGGCGTGCAGCACCAGCGAGCGGCGCGGCTGCTGGCTGCGGTTGTCGCCCGAGCCATGCCAGGTCCAGCCATGGTGGAAGGAGCCGCCGCCCTTGCGGACGACCACCGGCACGATGTCCGGCCGGACGCCTTCCTTTGCGGCCGCCTTCTCCATCGGCGCGCGATAGGCCTTCGGCCCGTGGAACTCGCCTTCGGGCAGCGAGTGGTGCCAGCGGTGCGACCCGCGCACCAGCTCCATCGTGCCGCCCTCGGCCGTGGTGTCGTCGAGCGCGATCCAGCAGCTCACCAGTTCGCCGGGGATGTGCCAGTGCTGGTAGGCGTTGTCCTGGTGGAAGCCGAGCGGACGCGTGCCGGCCGGTTTCCAGATCACGTTGTCGATCATCACCCTGGCACCGCGCCAGCCGGCGAGCCTGGCGATCGCGCTGCCCAGGTCGGCGCGGAAGATCACGCTGGCGACCAGCCGGTCGGCCTTCCAGCCGTTGCAGATCTGGCGCGCCAGCGTCGGGTCGCTCTTGCCCTCCTGCCAGTTCACCTCGTCCGGCGCGACGCCGGTCTCGAACTCGCCGCGGAAGAGGCGCTCATAGCGCTCGCGCAGCAGGTCGACGGTCTTCTCGTCGATCAGATTCTCCACCAGCAGCAGGCCGTCCCGGCGGAACCGCGCGACCTGCTCTTCACTCAGCTCGAACATCTGGACCTCTTCCTTGGCGTCACGGCAGGCAATCGAGATAGGTCTTCACGTCCCAGTCCGACACCTGCCAGATGAAGCGCTCCCATTCGTCGCGCTTGTACCAATCATAGATCGTGTAGAGGTGCCCAGGGAGCGCGGCACGGATTATGGGGTCGGCCTTCAGTTCGTCGAGCGCGTCGCGCAGCGTGGTCGGGATGCGCTCGACCGCCTCGCCCGAGGCCGCGACCTCGGCGATGTTGCGGTCCTCCGGCGGGCCGGGTTCGAGCTTGTCGCTGATGCCGTGGTCCATCGCCGCATAGAGCGCGGCCTGCATCAGGTAGGGATTCACCATCGAATCGACGGCACGGAACTCGTAGCGGTCCGGGCTGGAGCAGCGCACGGCGCAGGAGCGGTTCTGCAGGCCCCAGTTCCTGCCGACCGGCGCCCAGAGCCCGGTGTCGTTCAGCCGGCGGTAGGAGTTGACCGTCGAGGCGCCGATCGCGGTCAGCGCGTTCAGGTGCCTCAGCACGCCGCCCAGCGCGTGGCGGCCGAGCTCGGATGGCAGCCAGACCTCCTTGGGGTCACGGAAGACATTGGTGCCGCCGGTCCGGTAGGTGAAGACCTCGTCCATGGCCGGCAGCGCGCCCTCGACCATCGGCTTCACCGCCGTCTCGCCGCCGGTCCAGAGCGAGACGTTGTGGTGGCAGCCGTTGGCCGGCCGGCTCATGTAGGGCTTGGTCATGAAGACCGCGAGCAGGCCGAGCTCGCGCGCGACCTGCGCGCAGATCTGCCGGTAGGTGGTGACGCGGTCCGAGGTCCGCAGCGGCTCGTCGTACTGCCAGTTCAGCTCCAGCTGGCCCGGAGCGTCCTCGTGGTCGCTCTGGATCATGTCGAGGCCCATGGCCGTCGCGTAGTCGTAGACGCGGGTCCAGACCTCGGTCAGCTGCTCGAACTGGTCGATGTGGTAGGCATAGGGCTTGGTCGTGCCCTTGTATGGCTCGCTGCCGTCGCCGGGCTTCAGCCAGAGCATCTCCGGCTCGCAGCCGACCCGCATGTGCAGGCCCCCGTGCCTGGCGCGGAAGGCCTGGTCGACGCGGCGCAGGTTGCCGCGCACGTCGGCCTCCAGGAACTGGCACGGCTTCTCCGGGTCCTCCTTGCTCCAGAAGAGCGTGCAGAAGACGCGCGCCGCGCGCTTGTTCCACGGCAACTGGCAAAAGCTCTCCGGATCGGGAATGGCCAGCAGCTCCGAGGCATTGGGCGGAAAGCCGATCAGCCGGCCATGCCGGTCGGCGGTCACGTTGCTGACGCCGCCCAGCCAGGTCTGCACGCCGCGCTCGGCCATCTCGGCCCAGTGCTTGGCCGGCATCGACTTGCCCATGATGCGCCCGGTGATCGAGACGTACTGGCAGTAGATGAAGTCGACCTTCAGCGCCTTGATGCGGCGGCCGGCCTCCTGCACCAGCTCGGCCCGTCCGGGGGCGGCGAGATGGGTCTCCAGATCGTTGCGGGTCGCCGCATGCACGTTCATCGGCTCACATCTCCAGGTAGCGCAGCAGTTCCTCGCGGCTGACCGCCCGTCGCAGCGAGTCGCTCTCATGCCGGCAGACGGTGACGAAATGCTCGACGAAGCGCTCGCCCCAGACCGCGCGCGCCTGCCGGCTGGCGGCCAGCCGCTGCGTCGCCTCGTGCAGGTCGTGCGGCAGCCCCGGCGCGTCGGCCGGCGTGTCGTCCGGTCCGCCGCCGACCAGGGGCGAGGGCAGGGTCGCGCCGCTCTTCATCCCCCAGAGGCCCGCGCCCAGCGCGAAGGCCAGCGCCAGGTGCGGATGCGTGTCGGCCCCGGGGATGCGGAACTCGATCCGGCAGGTTTCCGCCGTGCCCGGCACGATACGGATCGCGGCCGCGTAGTTCTCCACCGCCCAGGTGCTGGTGCGCGGCGCCCAGTTGCCCGGGCTCATGCGGCGGTAGGCGTTGACCGTGTGTGCCGAGAAGGGCAGCGCGTCGGGCAGCAGGCGCACCATGCCGGCGACGAAGGCGGCAAGCGCGGCATTGGGCTTGCGTCCCTCGCCGACCGCGAAGACGTTGCGGCCGCTCTTGCGGTCGACGAGCGAGAGATGCAGGTGCCCGGAAAGGCCGGGGAAGCGCAGCCCGAGCTGCGCCATGAACGAGGCGGTGAGGCCACGCCGGCGGAAGAAGGCCTTGGTGTAGGTGCGGAACAGCAGCGCCTCGTCGGCCGCGGCCAGCGGCGCCCGGTGCGCCAGCGTCGCCTCGAAGCAGCCGGGCCCGAGCTCGAAGCCCAGGGAAAAGGGCTCGATGCCGCCGCGCCGCAGCGTCGCGTCGAGCTCCGAGACGAGGTCGCTCTCGGTGGCGGCCGTCAGCGACGACCAGCAGCGATTGTCCAGGGCGAAGAGCTGCAGCGCCTCCAGGCTCTTGCCGCGCAGGCTCTCCGCGGTCTCCTGCAGCACGATGAACTCGAACTCGAAGGCTGCCTGCACGTCGTAGCCGTCGGCCCGGGCCTGCTCGACCAGCCGCTCGACGAGCGGGCGCGGCGAGAGCGCCTTCGAATGCCCGCCATAGTCGACGAAGAGCGCCGCGGCAGTGGGGTCGAAGGGATAGGGCCGCAGCGAATCCCGATCGACGGCCACGGCCTCGCCTTCGAAGGGGCCGGCGCCGAAGACCTTCTCGGCCGCGTCCCACTGCGTCAGCACGTTGACGAAACGCGGGTCCGCCAGGAAGCGCGCCAGCTCGGCGCGACCGAAGCGGCGCTGCCGCAGCACGCCGGCCAGATCCGCCATCAGCAGATGCGCGTTCGCCGCGCCCCGGCGCTCCAGCTCGCCCAGCAGCGCGCCGGCTTTGCTCTCCCTCGCCACGGAATCCCTGCCTTTGGCTCTTTTCGCCATTCCCCGCCTTTGTCGCCCAGCCTAGCAAAGGAGAACCAAAAGGACAGGCCTTCCGAATGTTCGACCGCCGCGTCGCGGCTCGGTTGCGCGCGCTCCACGGTCGTGGTCATCTCGGCCGAGGCGCCGGACACGGCCGGCCGAGCTCAGCAGAAAACCCAGGGGTGGGCGCGACCTTGAGTGGATCCAAGACGGTCGGGCAGGACGGCATGCCAGCTGCGAAAGGCGTCGATCTGCCCTACTTCGACGTGCTGCTGAAGGAGCTCCGCGACGGCAACGCCGCCGTCGAGGAGGGCTTCGGCCGCCACGTGCACTACGGTTATTGGGAGGATCCGCGCGCGGCCAAGGCCGACGGGACCGATTTTCCGCAGGCCGCGGAGGACCTCAGCCGCGTGATGTGCGAGGCCGCCGGGATCCGCGACGGCTTCAGCGTGCTGGACGCCGGCTGCGGCTTCGGCGGCACGGTCGCGCACATGAACGAGCGCTACAGCGAGATGAAGCTGACCGGGCTCAACATCGATCCGCGCCAGCTGGAGCGCGCCCGCGCCAAGGTCGTCGCGCGCCCCGGCAACGAGATCGAGTTCGTCGAAGGCGACGCCTGCAAGATGCCCTTCGCCGACCAGCGCTTCGACGCGGCGATGGCAGTCGAGTGCATCTTCCACTTTCCCAGCCGCAAGGCGTTCTTCGAGGAGGCGCGGCGCGTGCTGAAGCCGGGCGGCACGCTGGCGGTCTGCGACTTCGTGCCCGCGCGGGCGCTGGTGCCGATCACCTCGATCCGTCTGCCGCCCAAGCTCAGCCGCGGGTTCTATGGCAGCTGCGATCTGACCTGCGCGCGCGGCGACTACCGCCAGTTGGCCGAGAAGACCGGCTTCAGGATCCTGAGCGAGCGGAACATCACCACCAACATTCGCCCGACCTTCCGGTATCTCGGGAACCTCGCGGCCTACGGCAGGGCGGCCTCTCTGGAGACCGCAGCTCTGCGGG
>DATEDK010000338.1:0-2492 GCA_035281685.1 Kiloniellales bacterium
ATGCCCGACGGCCTTCGTCTGCGGCGACAGCGACCAGATGACCCCGGCCGCCAAATGCCGGCCGCTGGCCGACGCCATTTCCGGCAGCCGCATGACGGTCCTGAAGGCATGCGGCCATTTCATGATGGTGGAGCGCCCGGACGAGACCCTGGAGGCGCTGAAAGCGGTTGCGTGAGGCTTGGCAGGGTCTGTGGAAAAAGCGTAGAACCGGGCCGGCCTGCGGGCTGGCCGTCCCCTTCCGGACGGCCCTGAGGAGGGGAAGTCATGAGTGCGAACCAGGCAACGGCGCAGCGCAAGCCGACCGACGGACGGCCGGGTGGCGTGGCTGCGTTTGCGTGGTCGCCCGATTCCTGGCGGAACTTCCCGGCCCGTCAGATGCCGGTCTACGAGGACCGGGCGGCCCTGGAGGCGGCGGAAGCCCGGCTGCGGCGCTACCCGCCCCTGGTGTTCGCGGGCGAGGCGCGGCGGCTGAAGGCGGCGCTGGGACGGGTTGCCGAGGGCAATGCCTTCCTCCTGCAGGGCGGCGACTGCGCCGAGAGCTTCGCCGAATTCTCCGCCAACAACATCCGCGACACCTTCAAGGTGCTGCTGCAGATGGCGGTGGTGCTGACCTTCGGCGCCGCCTGCCCGGTGGTCAAGGTCGGCCGCATGGCGGGCCAGTTCGCCAAGCCGCGCTCGGCGGCGACCGAGGAGATCGGCGGCGCCTCGCTGCCGAGCTACCGCGGCGACATCATCAATGCCATCGAGTTCACCGGGCCGGCGCGCGAGCCCGATCCCAAGCGCATGCTACAGGCCTACAACCAGTCGGCGGCGACCTTGAACCTGCTGCGCGCCTTCGCCCAGGGCGGCTTCGCCGACCTGCACAAGGTGCACCAGTGGAACCTGCAGTTCGTCGCCGGCTCCCCGCAGGGCGCGCGCTACGAGGCACTTTCCAGCCGCATCGACGAGACGCTCGCCTTCATGGCGGCCTGCGGCCTCACGAGCCAGACCGTGCCGCAGCTGCGCGAGACCGACTTCTACACCTCGCACGAGGCGCTCTTGCTGCCCTACGAGGAGGCGCTGACCCGCGTCGATAGCCTGACGGGCCAGTGGTACGACTGCTCGGCCCACCTGCTCTGGATCGGCGACCGCACGCGCCAGGTCGACGGCGCGCACGTCGAGTTCCTGCGCGGCGTGAAGAACCCCATCGGGCTCAAATGCGGCCCCTCGTCGAAGCCGGACGAGCTGATCCGCCTGATCGACATCCTGAACCCCGAGAACGAGCCGGGCCGCCTCACGCTGATCAGCCGCATGGGCGCCGACAAGGTATCCCAGCACCTGCCGGCGCTGATCCGCGCGGTGAAGCGCGAGGGCCGCGTCGTGATCTGGTCCTGCGACCCCATGCACGGCAACACGATCAAGTCATCCTCGGGCTACAAGACGCGGCCCTTCGAGCGCATCCTGGCCGAGGTGAACCAGGTCTTCGACGTGCACCAGGCCGAGGGCAGCTACGCCGGCGGCGTGCACTTCGAGATGACCGGCAAGGACGTGACCGAGTGCACCGGCGGCGCGCAGGCGATCGACGATGCGCGTCTGGCCGACCGCTACCACACGCATTGCGACCCGCGCCTCAACGCCAGCCAGGCGCTCGAGCTCGCCTTCCTGGTGGCCGAGCGCCTGAAGGCCGAGCGCGCCCAGCAGGGCCTGCCGCAGAAGGTGGCCGCCGTCGCGGGCGAGTAGCTACTCGCAGACGATCCCGCGAGTGGCTACTCGCAGACGATCTTGGTGAAGCCGCCGCAGGAGTCGGGGTGATTGCAAATCTCGAGGCTCTGTAGCGTCATCGTGGGATACATGTACTCCCACTCGAAGTACGTTGCGTGCTGGAACCCTTTGAGGCGGCAGAACTCGTCGGCGGCCGGCTGGTCGCATTTTTGGCCAAAGGTGAGGCAGCGGTCGACGTTCATACCGTCAAGGGTGACCGGCGAGAAGATGTGACCGCCTGTCCCACCGGCCAGCCATTCGAAGCCTTCGCGTAGAATCCGGCTCCAGGGATTGTTCGGATCGCGCATCGCCGCGACCACCTACTCCGCCAGCCACCCGCCCAAGAGCCTGCCGGCCAGAGCTGCGCCGAAAGCTGCGCCGACCGGCCAGGGCAGCAGAGCGGCCGCCGACCCGACCATATTGCCCCAGTACTCCCGGTGACCGATCTTCCCACTCCAATAGCGATCGGTCTGCTGCACGGCATCAACGACCGCCAACGCTGCGCCGCCGACATAGATCGCGCCACGCAGCACGCCGCCAGCCGTTATGGTCGGTAGGCGTGAGAACGCGCCACGCAAGCCGCGTGCCTCTTGTGCTGCTTGGGCTGCGCCGCTGAGCCCGCGCGCGCTGACTCCACCGCCGCTTCCGGCGCCGCGCAGCGCCCTGATGGCTGCCCTGTTTTCCTGCAGAAACTCGTCGTAGGCCCTCTGAACATTGAGCGCGATTCTCTCCGTATCGAGGTGGGGCGCATA
>DATEDK010000339.1:0-3874 GCA_035281685.1 Kiloniellales bacterium
GAAGGCGTCGTGCCGGCCGACGGTGTCCTGCACGATCTCGATCAGCGGCTGCTGGTCCTGGTCGAAGAACTTCGAGGCCAGCCCCGGACCGGCGTAGGCGAGGCCGATCAGCGAGCGCGTCGTGGTGGTGTCGGGGAAGCGCTCGATGCCCTTGGCCAGCTTGCGCGCGTCAAAGGCCATGAAGTCCGAGCATTCGCGGCCGGCCACGTCGATGATCTGGATCCACTCGCCGGCCTTCACTTCGTAGGCCGCCGCGGTCCCGGCGGAGACGCGCAGCTCCAGCCGCGGATCGGCCAACGGCTCCGGCAGCGGCATGAACGAGGGCGGGCGCGCCTGCGCGCGCTCGATCTCCAGGAGGAGGTCGGTCGGCGGGTTCTGCGCGGTCGGATCCATCGCCGCCCCGGGCGCCGCCACGACGACGATCAGGGAGCCCTCAGCGGTGAAGGAGACGGAGGCCCCCGCCTCGCCATCGAGCGTGAAGAGCTTCTGCGCCCGGGCGCGCGCCAGGTCGATGCCGCTGCGCCCCAGGCGCCGCGCCAGCTGCTGCGCGCTCTCCTCCTCGCCGGCGAGGAGGGAAAGGAGGCCAGCGGCGGGGCCTGTGTCGCGGGCGCCGAGCGCACTCAGCGCCGGCCGGCCGGCGCTGTCGAAGGCCAGGAGCTCGGCCGGTTGGCCGCCCTCGTTGTCGATCAGCTTGAGCCGATCACCCGGTTCGACGCCGACCGCGATCGCGCCCCCACCGGGGACCCGGTAGCGCTCGGTTCGCGGTGTCCGATTGCGCAGACCCGGCTCCGGCCGCAGCGAGGAGATCGGCGGTGCGAGACCGGCGAAGGCGCTCACTGACTCTGCCACTGCCATGCCACGGCCTCCGGGCGCACTTTCGACAGATGGAAGGGCCCGCACAGTAGAACAGACCCGCGCCCCATGATAGGGTCTATGGTATGGAAATGGTCTGGAATTGGTTCATGCCGTGAGCCAGGCGCGGCAGCACCGCGGGGTGCCCCTGCGCGAGGCCGACCCGCAGCAATTCCGCTCGGCGCTCGGCTGTTTCGCCACCGGGGTCACGATCGTCACCGCCAAGGGCCTGGGCGAAGGCGAGTACATCGGCATCACGGTCAATTCCTTCGCCTCGGTCTCGCTCGATCCGCCCCTGGTGCTGTTCAGCCTCGGCAAGCGCAACTTCTCCCTGAAGCACTTCCTTTCGACGCGGCATTTCGCCGTCAACGTCTTGAGCAAGACGCAGCAGGAGCTGGGCGCGCGCTTCGCCCGCAGCGCCTTCGACAAGTGGAGCGGCGTCGAGTTCGAGCTCTGGCAATACGACTGCCCGATCTTCCCGGGCTCGGCCGCCGCCTTCGAATGCACGATCCATCACACCTATCAAGGCGGCGATCACGTGATCCTGGTGGGTCACGTCGAGCACATGCTCTGCGACCCCGCGGCCGAGCCGCTGCTCTTCCTGCGCGGGCGCTACGGCACCTTCGGGACCGACGCCTAGCTAGGCCTCCATTCCTTCAGAAAAGCCAGCACCAGGGCTTTGAAGGTCGCCGGGTCCAGGCGATGACGAAGCGCATGGCGATCCTCCGGGGGTTTGCAGGCGGATCATCGCGCTGGAGCTCCGCCTGCGCCAGCCGCTCTGGACAGCCGGGCCAGGCCCTGGGCATAGCTGTCGCCGGCATGCAGCTCTTCCGCCACTACCAGGGCCTGCCGGTCGCAGTGCGCGGCGCGGTGATCGCGATCGGCAGCTTCGACGGCGTGCATCGCGGTCACCAGGCGGTGATCGGCAAGGCACGGCGGCTGGCCCTGGAGTTCGAAGCGCCCTCCGGCGTCGTCACCTTCGAGCCGCACCCGCGCCGCTTCCTGCAACCGAAACTGCCGCCTTTCCTGTTGACCTCTTTCCGCGTGAAGACACGGCTGATCCAATCCCTTGGCGTCGATGCGCTCTACGCGCTCCCCTTCAATCAGCGGATGGCCAAGCTGACCGCCGAGGAGTTCGCCTACGAGGTGCTGGCCGAGGGCCTGGCGGTGAAGCACGTGGTGGTCGGCGACGATTTCCGCTTCGGCGCGCGGCGACTGGGCGACGTCGCGCTCTTGACCCAGCTCGGCCGCCAGCACGGGTTCGGCGTGACGACGGTGCGTCCGGTGCTGGCGTCCGGACAGGAGCCCTACTCCTCGACCCAGGTGCGCCAGCAGCTGATGCAGGGCAAGCCGACCCGCGCCGCGCTGCTGCTCGGACGCTACTGGGAGATCGAGGGCCGCGTGCTGCACGGCGCCAAGCGCGGCCGCGGCCTGGGCTATCCCACCGCCAACATCGGCCTGGGCGAGATCCTGCGCCCGGCCTTCGGCGTCTATGCCGTGCGCGCCGCGCTCGACCGGGCCGGCCAGCGCTGGCTTGCCGGCGTGGCCAACATCGGCATCAGCCCGATGTTCGATCCGCGCGAGCCGCTGCTCGAGGTGCACCTCTTCGACTTCGACGGCGATCTCTACGGCAAGCACCTGCGCGTCGCGCTGGTCGACTATCTGCGCGAGGAGCGGGTCTTCGAGTCCATCGACGCGATGAAGCGGCAGATGGACGAGGACTCGAGCCGCGCCAAGGTGACGCTCGCCTGGGAGGACTGGGACAGCACCTGGCCCGCCAGCCCCTTCATGGCGGTCGGCGCCGATACCGGCGGCCCATGACTCTCCGCGCCCGCCACGAGCCGCCGGCGGCGTCGGTCAAGACCTTCGCCTTCCTGCTGCTGCCGCGCTTCGCCATGCTGGCCTTCACCGCGGCGGTCGAGCCGCTGCGTGCCGCCAACCTGCTCTCCGGGCGGACGCTCTACCGCTGGCGGGCGCTGACCGCAGACGGCCGGGCCATGGCCTCCTCGAACGGCCTCGAGGTGCAGGCGCAGGGATCGGTCGACGACGCGGAGGTCTTCGACAGCGTGGTCGTCTGCGGCGGGCTGGACGCGCATCTCTACCGCGACAAGGGGGCCTTCGCATGGCTGCGGCGCCAGGCCCGCCAGGGCGCCCGCGTCGGCGCGATCTCCGACGGCACGCATGTGCTGGCCGCCGCCGGCCTGCTCGAGGGGCACGCCTGCACCATCCACTGGCAGTGCCTCGCTGGCCTGCGCGAGATGTACCCGGAGCTCGACATCCACAGCGAGCTCTACTGCATCGACCGCAACCGCTTCACCTGTGCCGGCGGCACCGCCTCGCTCGACATGATGCTGCACCTGATCGAGGCCGACCACGGCCGCGACCTGGCGCTGCAGGTGGCCGAGCAGTTCCTGCACGAGCGCATCCGCGGCGACGAGGACGAGCAGCGCATGGCGCTGCGCCTGCGCGTCGGCGTCGGCCACCCGAAGCTGCTGCAGGCCGTCGCCATCATGGAGGAGAACCTGGAGCAGCCGCTGCCGGCCTCGGCGCTCGCGGTCCGGACCGGGATCTCGGTGCGCCAGCTCGAGCGGCTCTTCCAGCGCTACCTCGGCCGGACGCCGCGGGCGCACTACGTCGAGCTGCGCCTGCAGCGCGCGCACCGCCTGCTGACCCATTCGAGCCTCTCGGTAACCGAGGTCGGCCTCGCCTGCGGCTTCGTCTCCGCCTCGCATTTCGCCAAGCGCTACCGCGAGCGCTTCCGGCAGACGCCGCAGAAGACCCGGATTGGCCCGCCGCGCGGACCGAGGGCCGCGGCATAGCGGGTCGTGGCTCCGGTCGTTGCGACGATGCTCCCAAAGTGAAGTCGGTCACACGTGGGGCACCGGGCAGATGGTAGCTAGGCTCACTTCGGCCACGATTGCCGCCAAAGCGCCGCAATTGCATTGCCTTGCTGGCCCACCGCCGCTGAGCCAAACTCCTGCGCACGGCGAAAAGGTCGGCGGGGGCGTTTTCCACGGCAGAC
>DATEDK010000340.1:0-3720 GCA_035281685.1 Kiloniellales bacterium
CAGGGCGGCGGCGAGGCGACCGGCCTGGTCACGCGCTTCACGCTGAAGAAGCAGACCGCGCCGAAGGGCTTCCCCGTGGCCTTCCGGCTGCTCAGCGAGCTCGACGTCGTGAAGATCCTGACCAACACCTACCTCTCCGACTTCAAGGACGAGGACGAGCGGCCGGCGCGCCCGGAAGAGGTGCACCAGGTGCTGGACCGCCTGAAGCCGAAGCGGCGCTCGACGGCGGCCGACAATCTCTCGATCGAGGCCTTCTACGACCTGCGCGACTACGTCGAGCGGTATTTCCGCGGCCACGAGTTCATCAAGGCGCTGGGCCCGGCCTATTGGAGCGAGGCCGAGCGTCTCGGCCCCTACCTCGAAGCCGGCGACCGTGCCGAACTGCTCTCGTTCCTCTGGGGCCGGCACGAGTTCTTCACCCGCATCTACACGCGCCTGCAGGCGGCGCTGGCGCAGCTCGGCCATGCCGAGCAGGCCTATGCCGCGATCGAGGCGCTGCGCGAGCCCGGTGCCGAGCCCACCCAGGGACCGCGGCGCGATTCCATCATCGACGTGAACACGCTCTGGGCGCTGAACGACCCGACGGCGGAAAGCATCACGGTCGCCACCGACGACGGGAAGCGCGTGCGCCTGCCGCGGCCGCTGGCGACCGCGCTGATCGCCGAGCTGCGCATCAAGATGCAGAAGCAGCCCTGGCCGTTCTTCGAGCACACCGACCTGCTCGACTTCCCCGGCGCGCGCGTGCGCGAGAACTACCGCGTCGAGCAGGTGCAGCAGAACCCGGAGCTGGTGCCGCGCTGCTTCCTGCGCGGCAAGGTCGCCTACCTCTTCGAGCGCTACTGCGCCGACCTCGAGCTCTCCTCGATGCTGCTCTGCATCGGCCCCTCCAATCAGGAGGTGCGCACGCTGCCGAAGATGATCGAGGAGTGGGTGGCGGCGACGCACGGCAGCACACCCGAGGAGCGTGCGCGGCAGGAGACCGTGCTGTTCTTCGTGCTGACCAAGTTCGACACCGAGTTCGACGAGAAGGCCGGCAAGCTCGATCCCGCGCTCGCCTTCGACACCCGCCTCAGGCACAGCCTGACCGAGTTCTTCGGCGCGACCGGCGAATGGGTGCACGAGTGGCACCCGCGCACGCCCTTCCGCAATACCTACTGGCTGCGCAGTCCGAACGCCTACGCCGAAGGGCTCTTCGCCTTCTCCGACGACAAGCGCGAGCTCGCCATCCATCCGCACAAGGTGCAGCGGCTGGCCGAGATCAAGCCGCTCTACCTCGAAACCGAGCTGGTGCAGCGGCACTTCGACGATCCGGAGCGTGCCTGGGAGGAGGGCCTGCGCCTCAACGATGGCGGCGTCACCTATCTCGCCGAGCAGCTCGAGCCGGTCTGCAACCCGGGCATCAAGCGCCGCCAGGTGGCGGCACGCCTGATCGAGCTGGCGACGCAGGTGCGGGAAGCGCTCGCGCCCTTCTTCATTTCCGGCGATCTCGCCGAGGAGCGGGAGAAGCGGCTGGCACAAGCGCTCGCCACCATCACCGAGCTGGAGTTCGCTGCCGAGGAAGGTCGCTTCGGACGCTTCATCCACGCCTTCCAGGTCGAGGAGGACCAGCTCGCGAGCCTCTACCTTCGGGTAGCGGCCGAGCGCAGCGAGGAACTCGCGGCGGACCTTGCGCCGCAGCGCCAGCGCGGCTCCGGCCGCCTGCTCGGGCGTCTCTCCGGTGCCGCCGTTCCGCAGGTCGAAGCGCCCAAGGCCGGCGGCGGGGACAGGCGCGCCGAGCGCTTCGCCGCCGCTGCCCTCGAGGCCTGGATGGACGAGATGCGCCAGCAGGCGGCGGGCGACGCGCTGCCGAGCGACCTGCGCGTCGCCGGCGGCGTCTTGACCGGCGTGGTCAGCGAGCTGGCCCAGGCTGCCCGGCGTCTCGCGCTGCAGGAGCGCATCGCGCAGCGCCTGGCGGCGCGCGCCGGCACGCCGAAGCAACCGAAGCAGGCGATGGCGTCGGGTGCGCTGGTCGCGAGCGAGGCGATCAACCGTTTCGTCGCGACGCTGGGCTTCGGCGAGACGGTGCCCGGGCAGCGGCCCGTCGCGCAGGATGCGAGCGGACGCGATCGGCCGATCTTCACGCGTCCGCCGATCGTCGGCGACCAGCCGAACCTGCCGGCCGAGCGCCAGCCGCCGGGCGAGCAGAGCGCCGTCGACTGGATGGCCGCCTATCTGCGTCTCGTCGAGGACAACGCCTCGACGCTGGACGGCCGCGCCATCGATCTCGAGCAGAACCGGCGCTTGGGCCAGCTGTTGGGCAACCTGCGCGCGGTCGAAAACGGCTTTGCCGGCTGACGCATGGCCACGAGCCCGCCCACCCTTCGGCTGATCGTCAGTCAGGACTCGCGTCACCCGGCCGGCGGGCACGCCATCCTGCTGCTGCAAGGCGCGAGCCGCATGCCCGACGACCTGCGTCTGGTGATCAGACGCCGGCAGCCGCCCGAGTACTTCCTCGGCCCCGAGGGCTGGCAGCCGACCGTGGCCGAGATCGCCGCGGAGGGACAGGAGCGCGAGGGTTCGAATACCGCCCTGCTGCTGGGCCCGGCGATCGTCGACCGCATCAAGCCCTACACCAAGCTCGAGCTCCTGGTGCCCTCGCTGCACCAGCAGGGCACGCTGGTCTGGCCGGAGCTCCGGCAGAGTCCCGAAGGCTACCTGCCGACCGGCGGCTATGTCGCCGGCGGCACGCTGCCGCGCAGCGGGGAGAAGCAGGGGATCAAGCCGCCGGAGCGGCGCGCGCCGGTTCCGGAGGCCGAGGAAGAACCCCTGGTGCTGCAGCCGGAGCCGCCGCCGATCCTGGCGGCCGAGCCCAAGGCGGTGCCACCGCCGCGGCGCCGTTCGCTCCGGCCGTGGGTTCTGCTGCTCCTGGTCCTCGTGGTGGCCGGGCTCGCCGCCTGGCAGTTCATCGACCGCGGGCCGGAGCGGCTGCTCTGCCGGTGGGGCGTCATCGACTGCACGACCGATCCCTGCCCGCCCAACATGCCGATCGACCTGCGTCAGGCTTGCCTGCTGAAGAGCTTCTCGCCCGAGGAGCTGTTCCGCCTCGCCGAGGAGCTCGGCGGCACCGGCGTGAAGGCCGATCGCGACCTTGCCTGGTTCCTCTTCTCGACGCTCGCCGACCGCGACTATGCGCCGGCCAAGCGCGAGCTCGGGCTCTGCTACGATCCGCTGCTGCCGGAGGGCTGCTCGCTGCAGCCGCGGCTCGCCGCCAATGCGCGCCAGGCGCTGCAGTACTACCGTGCCGCCGGGGCAGAGAGCGAAGCGAGCGCGCTCTGCCAGTGGCTGCAGCCGCGCGGCGACCTCGAGAGCCAGGCGGCTTTCGCGGAGTTCTGCAAGTGAGAGCGCTCTTCGCCCTCTGCCTGCTGCTGCTGATCCTGCCCGCCGCGCAGGCGCTGGAGCCGCTGAAGCAGGCGGGGAGCGAAGCGCTCTATCAGCGCGTGCTGACCCGGCCGGGCGCGGACATCCTGGCCGCACCGGATGGTGCTGCGCAGGTGGTCGACCAGCCGCCGCCCTTCGCCGTGCTCTACGTCTTCGCGCGCAAGGAGGTGGCGGGGAAGACCTTCCTCGCCGTGGGCGCGCCCTTCGCCGGACCACCGCTCGGCTGGGTCGGCGAGGACCAGGTAGTGCCCTGGTCGCAGCAACTGCTGCTCGCCTTCACCAATCCCGCCTACCGGCTGCGCA
>DATEDK010000341.1:0-8762 GCA_035281685.1 Kiloniellales bacterium
ACGTGCGCCTGAGCGCCGGCGGTCTCCCCAGCAGTCCCAGCGGTCACGGCCGGCGCCCTTCCGCGATGCGCAGCGTCGCGGCCAGCGAACCACCCAGGCCGCAGGCGAGGAACTGCGTCTTGCTGAGCTTGACCCGTCCTGCCAGCGGATCGGCCGCCTTCAGCAGCGCCGAGAGCCGCCTGGCGATGCGCCAGATCGCGGCGGATTCCATCGCCAGCCGGCGCGGCGAGAGCAGTCCCGCGAGCGCTCGCGCGCCGGCGAGGAGCTCGTCCGTCGCGGTTAAGGTACGGTCGAGCACGATGCGGAGCGCCGGCGTCAGCGCCTTGCCGCCGAGCTCTTCGGTGCGCGCCCCTTCGGCGGCGATCCAGTCCTGCGGCAGGTAGACCCGGTCGAGGTTGCGGTAGTCGTCGCCGCAGTCCTGCAGGTGGTTCAGCACCTGCAAGGCCGAGCAGAGCGCATCGGAGGCAGCGTAGGCGGCGGGGTCGGTCTCGCCGTGCAGCGCGAGCAGGTAGCGTCCCACCGGGTTGGCCGAGTTCTCGCAGTAGCCCATGAGGTCGCGCCAGTCGGCGTAGCGGCTCTTGCGCGCGTCCTGAATGAAGGCGACGGTGAGATCGCTGGCATGGCGCAGCGGTACCTTCGTCTCGAGCAGGGACTCGCGCAGCCGCATCGCCTTCTCCAGCCCCGGACCGCCGGCCTTGCCATGGATCGCATCGGCGAAGGCGCCGAGCCGCGCGACCTTGTCGTCGTCGGCCAGCGCCGGGTTGTCGGCGATGTCGTCGATCGCGCGCGCGAAGGCGTAGTAGCGCGCGACGTGCGGGCGCAGCCGGCGCGGCAGCAGGAAGGAGCCGACCGGGAAGTTCTCGTCGCCTGCGCCCTTGCCGGACGGCGTCTCCAGCGCCGCGAGCTTGCCCGTGCTGCCGTTCATGGCGCGAGCTTACCGGCGCCCACGCGCCCCTTCCAGGTGCCGCCGCGCCCGAGCCAGTGGCGCCGCGCGCTGTCGAAGGTCATCAGGCTGTAAAGCAGACCGGCCAGCGGCAGCGTCAGGCCCCAGAGCCAGGACTGCCCGTAGAGCCGCTCGGTCGGGCCGATGGCGACCGCCATCATCAGCCAGGCCGCGAGCGCGACGAGCGCGGCAACGAGATCGCCATGCCAGGGCGAGAGCACCACGACCACCGGCGGCACGAGGTAGAGCAGCGCCATGCCCAGGAGCGTGCCCAGCAGCAGCAGAGACGAGTGGCGCAGCTGCGTGAATGCCGAGCGCGCCACCATCACCCAGACCTCGCCGAGGCCGCGGTAGGGGCGCAGCGAACGCGACTTGCGCGTCACGCCGACCCAGAGGCCGCGGCTCTCCTGCCGGGCCGCCGGCTTGATCGCCGCCGCCAGCGCACAGTCGTCGATCAGCGCGTCCTTGATGCGCGCGAGCCCGCCCGCGTGCGCCAGCGTATCGGCGCGCACCAGCATGCAGCCCCCAGCCGCCGCGGCCAGCCGGCTGCGGTCGTCGTTCACGCGCGGGAAGGGGTAGAGCTTCTGGAAGAAGAAGACGAAGGGCGGGATCAGCAGGCGCTCCCAGAGGCTGCGGCACCAGAGCAGCACCATCAGCGAGACCAGGGCGCGGCGCTCCTCCTCGGCCTTGTTCACCAGTCGGCCCAGCATCTCCGGCGCGTGGCCGATGTCGGCGTCGGTCAGCCACCAGTAGGCCGGCGGCGCATGGCTGGTGGCCCAGGCGCGCCGGCCGCTCTCCACCGCCCAGAGCTTGCCGACCCAGCCAGGCTCGCGCGGCGGTGCGCTCAGCACGGTCAGGCGATCGGCCTGCGCGCTCGCGGCCGCTGCTTGCCGCGCGCGATCCGCCGTGCCGTCGGTCGAGCCGTCGTCGACCAGCACGACGTCGACGCGGCCGTGATAGTCCTGCGCCAGCAGCGAGGCGATGGCTTCGCCGACGACCGCGGCTTCGTTGCGCGCCGGCACCAGCGCCACCACGCTGGGCGGGTTCGCCAGCCGGGGCCCCGCCTGCGGCAGCCGCTGGTCGGCCAGCCAGAAGCGCCCGTGCGCCAGCAGAAGGTAAAGCCAGGCGAGCGCCGGCAGGGCGGCGAGCGCGATCAGCCAGCTCTCGCCCCAGCTCATGCCAGCGCCTGCTGCAGCGCGCGAAAGCGGGCGAGGAAGCGCGCCATGGCCTCGGCCGGCGCCAGCGGCGTCAGGTTGGGCGCAGCGATGCGCCCGGGCCGGCCGAAGAAGCGCCGGGCCTCGGCCTCCTCGAAACCCGCGAGCCGCGTCGCTTCGAAGTAGGCCGCGATCTTGTCGGCGCGCTTGATCGCGTCGGTGACCGGCTGCGGCAGGGTCGCCGGCAGGCCGAAGCGGAGATGGATCGCACCCAGCAGGCGGTTTTCCAGGTCCTTGTAGGCGCGGCCGATCTGCGACTTGAAGGGTGTGATCAGGTCGCCCAGCACGTACTCGGCGCCGTCGTGCAGGAGCGTCGCGAGCCGCCAGGGTGCCGGCCAGAGCGGTTTCAGCTGGCCGATCAGCGCGTCGACCACGAGGCTGTGCTGCGCGACGGTGAAGGCCCAGTCGCCCGAGGTCTGGCCGTTCCAGCGCGCGACACGCGACAGGCCCTGCGCGATGTCCTCGATCTCGATGTCGAGCGGCGAGGGGTTCAAGAGGTCGAGGCGCCGGCCGGACAGCATGCGCTGCCAGGCGCGCGGCGGCTCGACGAGCTTGGGCTGGGCGGCAGGGCGGCGGGCCATGGCGGCGGGAGGCTAGGAGGGGCGGAGCAAGCTGTCGAGGGCGTACCCCTCACCCTGTCCCTCTCCCCGCTGTCGCGGGGCGAGGGGACCCCTGGCCCGCTGTTCTCAGAAATCTCAATGCTTCCCTCGGCGCTGCCGTCCCCTCGCCCCCGAAGGGGGAGAGGGACAGGGTGAGGGGTGTTGTTTGTCAGTTCGGCGCCGTCGCGTCCGCGGCCTCGACCTCGAACTCGACCGTGAGCTCGCCGGCGCGCTCGAAGCGCAGCGTGACGGGGAGCGTGCTGCCCTCGGCCAGGGCTCCTTTCAGCGGGCCGATCATCAGGTGATAGCCGCCCGGCGCGAAGACGACCGGCTCGCCGCTGGGTTCGATCTCGACCCCTTCGACCGCCATCATCGAGCCGTCCGCGACCATGTGCAGCTCGATGCGCTCGGCCAGGTCGCTCTCGGCGCCGATCAGCCGGTCGGTGAACTCGGCCGTGTTGTCGACGCTGAAGAAGCCCGCGGTCATGCGCAGCTCGCCGATCGTGGCGCGCGCCCAGGGCTGGTGCACGGTGATGTTCTCGCGGGTGAAGTCCTTCGCCACGGCGCCGGTCGCGGCCAGGCAAAGCACGAGGAGGGGGAGTATTCGCATGGCTCGCACTCTAGGCGAAAGCCGGCCGGGGCGATAGCTCGCGGCGATGAACTCCGCCGCCGCGGCCGGCGTTAGTGCCGTGACCATGTTGCACCCGCCAGCCAACGCCGGGCAGCGGCGGTTCATCCTGCCGCCGATCACGGAACGCGCGGACGGTCAGCCGCGACGGGTCGGGGTCGAGCTCGAATTCGTGGCGCTGGCGGCGCGCGAGGCGGCCGAGCTGACCCAGCATCTCTTCGGCGGCACGCTGGTCGAAGTCAGCCCCTTCTACTTCGTGCTGCGCGACAGCCGCCTGGGCGACTTCCGCGTGGAGCTCGACAGCCGCCATGCGCTGAAGCAGCCGCGCTACGCGGAACCGGCGCCCGATGCCGACTGGTTCGACAGCCTGGTCGACGACCTGGAGCGCGAGCTGCAGTACCTCTACAGCGTCGCCGTCAGCGGCATCCTGCCGCTCGAGATCGTGACGCCGCCGATCCCGCTGCGCGCGCTCGCCGCTCTCGACCCCCTGGTCGACGCCCTGAAGCTGCGTGGTGCCAGGGGCACGGAAGAGTCGCTGCTCTACGCCTTCGGCGTCCATCTCAATCCCGAGGCGGTCGCGGTCGAGCGCGGCTACATCCTGGACGTGCTGCGCGCCTACCTTCTGCTGGAGGACTGGCTGAGGCGCGAGGTGTCGCCTGACCTCCTGCGCCGCGCGCTTGCCTTCATCACGCCCTTCGGCAAGGGCTACGCGCGCCTCGTGCTCGATCCCGACTACGACGAAGCGCGGCTGGTCGACGACTATCTCGCCGCCAATCCGACCCGCTACCGCAGCCTCGACCTCCTGCCGCTCTTGGCCGAGCTCGACGAGGCGCAGGTGCGCGCGCGGGTGAGCGACAGGAAGGTGAACAGGCGGCCGACCTTCCACTATCGCCTGCCCGACTTCCGCACCACCGATCCGGACTGGAGCTTGGCCGGCGAGTGGAACCGCTGGGTCGAGGTGGAAAAGCTGGCGGCCGAGCCGGCGACCTTGCGCGAGCTTTCGCTGGCCTACCTCGAGCACGACGATCGCCGCCATGGCGACTGGGCCGACCGCATCGCGGCGCGGCTGGGGCTCTGATGCCGGTCCGCCGCCCGCTCATCGGCGTGACCACGACGCTGCGCGGCGGCTGGCGCGGCTTCCTCTTCAACCGCATGACGCTGCGCCTGGCGGGGGCCGAGGCAAAGCGGCTGCACGCCGCGCAGAAGCATTCGGTCGCCGGCCTGCATGGCCTCGTCATCGGCGGCGGCGACGACATCGGCTCGGAGCTCTACGGCGGCAAGCCGGTGCCGGACATCCGCATCGACCCGGCGCGCGACGAGCTGGAGCTCGAGCTGCTGGAACAGGCGGACGCGAACCACCTGCCGGTGCTGGGCATCTGCCGCGGCGCGCAGATGCTGAACGTGCACCGCGGCGGCGCGCTCCACACCGACGTGCACGAGATCTACGAGACCGCGCCGCGCGGCCGCACCATCCTGCCGTTGCGCCAGATCAAGATCGAGCCGGACAGCCGGCTCTCGGCGCTGATGGGACGCCGCCTCTGCCGCGCCAACGTGCTGCATCACCAGTCGATCTCACGCCTCGGCCGCGGCCTCCACGCCGTGGCGCACGACAGCTTCGGCATCGTGCAGGCCATCGAGATGCGCGGGCACCGCTTCCTCTTCGGCGTGCAATGGCACCCGGAGCTCCTGTTCTACAGCCCGCCGCATCTCAGGCTGTTCCAGGCGCTGGTAAGCGCGGCGAGGGGAGGGTAGCCCCTCCCCCATGCTTCGCATGGTGGAGGGGATATCCTGCTATCCTCGCCCCATGACAGACCGCATCGAAGTCGCCGGCGGCTACGGCAAGGCCTTCCCGCTGCAGGTCGGCCAGGCGCTGAGGATCGTCAATACCTTCGGCAGCCAGACGGTGGACTGCTGGGCGCTCGCCCTGCCGGACTCCAGCGAATACCTCTCGGTCGAGCACACGCGCCGCATGCTCTGGAATCTCTTCCCGCGCCAGGGCGACCGGCTGTTCAGCAACCGGCGCAGTGCGATGCTGCTGCTCGAGGAAGACAGCTCGGTCTCGAAGCACGACATGCTCTTCGCCTGCTGCGATCCCTGGCTCTACAAGCACTACGGCTGCGCGCCGGGACACCGGAACTGCCGCGACAACTTCCGCGAGGCGCTCTTCGCCGCGGGCTACGACTCGCACCTCGTGCCGAACCCGCTGAACCTCTGGATGAACGTGCCGGTGGCCGACAGCGAGCGCCTGGCGCTGATCGATCCGGTGAGCAAGCCGGGCGATCACGTCTTGCTGCGCGCGCTGATGGACTGCGTCGTCGTGCTGTCGGCCTGCCCGATGGACGTGATGCCGGTGAACGGTCCGGATCGGACGCCGAAGCCCGTGCATTGCGAGATTGTCGGCTAGGCGGCCGCCCCGGTGGCGTCCAAGAATGGCGACCGTGGGACAGGAGGGGGAGGCGCCATGGCGGGTGCAGTCGTGACCGGCAAGGGGAAGTGCGCGCCGCCGCGCACCTTCGCGGAGCTGGGACCGGACGAGGTGCGCGGCCTCGATCCCGACAGCTACGTCTCGCCCGAGACCTACGCGCGCGAGGTCGAGCGGATCTTCCGCAAGGAGTGGCTCTGCGTCGGCCGCGTTCAGGACGTGAAGAACCCGGGCGACTACGTGAGCTTCGACCTTCTGGGCGAGCCGCTCGTGCTCGTGCGCGACCGCGCGGGCGCGGTGCGCGTGCTCTCCCGCGTCTGCCGGCACCGGGCCATGCTGGTCGTCGAGGGCACGGGCAACGCGCGAAGCTTCGTCTGCCCCTACCATTCCTGGACCTACCGGCTCGACGGACAGCTTGCCGGCGCGCCGGAGATGCACAGGACGCCAGGGTTCGATGCGAAGGCCTGCCGGCTACCGGGGCCGAAGACGGAGATCTGGGAAGGGTTCGTCTTCGTCTCTTTCGATCCGGAGGCAGCCGCGCTCGCGCCGCGCTGGGCGGGGCTCTCGCGCTTCTTCAAGAACTACCGCCTGGCCGAGCAGGTGCCCGTGCGCAGCTTCGAGTTCAGCGCCAACTGGAACTGGAAGGTGATGTGCGAGAACTTCATCGAGATCTACCATCATCTGGGAGCGCACCGCCGCTCGCTGGAGCCGATCCTGCCCGCGCGGCTCGCGCGGATGGAGCCCGCGGAAGGTCCCTATGCGATCGTACATTCGCCGCACAAGGAGGGCGTCGACGCCTCCGGTTGGACGGGCAAGGCCGACGAGGCGCAGCTGCCGGCGATCCGGGGCGTGAGCGAGGAGGAGGCGCGCCTCAGCACCTTCGCCCATGCCTTTCCCTGCCATCTGATGTCCTTCTTCCGCGACCGCACCGAGTACTACCTGGTCTTCCCGGAGGGTCCCGAGCGCCTGCGCATCCGCAAGGTGATCTGCGTGCCGCCGGAGACCCTCGAAGACCCCGATCACGAGCGCGCGCTGGACGGCATCGCCAGCCAGTTCCTGTCCTTCCGGCAGGAGGACGTGGCGGTGAACGACGGCGTCATGCGCGGCTACCGCTCGCGCTTCGCGGCCGTTCCCGTCTTCTCCCACATCGAGGCGCCGTTGTGGCAGTTCACGACCTACCTGCGCGAGAGGATGGGGGACGGGGGCGAGCAGCCGCGACACCGGCCCTGATGCGCGCATCCTGGGGGAACCGCAATGAAACGCGAGGCATTCGAGTGGATCGAGGCGATGCGGCCGGTGTGGTCGGCCTGGCACGCGCACCTCTGGGACCTGGCGGAGACGGCGTGGCGCGAATACGCCTCGGCCGCCTGGTATGTCGCCAAGCTGCGTGAGGAGGGTTTTGCCGTAGAGGAAGGCTCCGGTGGCATGCCCACCGCTTTCTCGGCCACCTGGTCGAACGGCGCCGGCCCGACGATCATGGCCTACGCCGAATACGACGCCGTGCCCGGCAACTGCCAGATCGCCGATACCTACCGCGCGCCGCGTCCCGGGCTCTCGCGCTTCGCCGGCGGCCACACCGATCCGCACTCGGCGCTGGGGCTGGGATCGCTGCTGGGCGCGCTTGCCGCCAAGGCCGCCATGCAGCGGCACGGCATCACCGGCACGCTGCGCTTCATGGGCGAGCCGGCGGAGAAGGTGCGCGGCTCGAAGCCGATCCACGCCGCGCGCGGCTACTACGACGGCCTGGACGCGATCCTCTCTTTCCATCCGCACTTCATGCTGCCGCTCTGCAACACCTGCCGTTGGGACACGCACTGCGGCCCCTATTGGGCCGCGATCTACGAGTTCCTTTGCGAGGCGCCGCAGACCTGGCTGCAGAGTGTCGGTGGCGCGGGCGGCGGGCCGATCGCCGCGGCGCACACGGTGGCGCGCGCGCCGGGAGCCAACGATGCCGTCGTGGCGATGTTCCAGCTGGGCAAGCAGCTGCGCGACCACATGCTGAGCCACAGCGGCACGTGGACGGTGAACGAGACGATCCTTGCCTCCGGTCAGGCGACGGCGGACAACCTGGCAGCGCAGATGGCGCTGCTCATGTACGCGGCCCGCGCGCCGGACGTGGCGATGCTGCGCCGGATCTACGCCGTGCTCGACCAGAGCGCCGAAGCGGCGGCCAGGCTGACGCACTGCACCGTCAAGCGGCACTGGGTCTCGAAGTCGAAGCCGGGCTTGCCGAACCACGCCATGGCGGAGATCACCTTCCGCAACCTGCAGCTCGCGGGACCTCCCGCCTACGGCCCCGACGCCACGGAGGTCGCGCGCCGGCTGCAGCGGGAGCTCGGCCTGGAGCCGATGCAGCAGCCGCTGGCCGACGAGCTCTTCGAGCTGATCGAGCCGCGCGAGGCGGAGCGGCGCCTTCGCCGCGACCTGCCGTCCTGGCAGACGCACTACACCTCCGACGACTACACCGACATGACGTGGTTCGCGCCCACGGTGCGGCTCTACATCGGCCGCGCCACGCTGAAGGCGCCGCCAGGCTTCGCCTATCCCGACTGGGCGATGAACGCGCTGGGCGGCATCGCGGCGACCATCGACCCGACCATCGCCTGCGCGGCCAAGACCATCGCCGGCACGATCTTGGAGCTGATGGTGGACAGCGTCGAGCTCGGCCGGGCCAAGGCCGAGTTCGCCGAACGGCGCGCCGCCAGCGACGATCCCGATCCCTGGTGCGACTACCCGCCGCCGATCGACTTTCCCTGGCCGGACTATGTGCGTCGTCCGGACGGTCGGAGCTGGTGGATCCCGGAGACGGCAGCCGACCGGGCGCTGGCGCGCCGCTAGGTCTCCACCCCCACCGCTTTCAGCGCGGCCTTGCTCAGGCGCTGCTTCAGCTTGGCGTAGCCCTTCCAGGGATCGGGCTCGCCCAGACGCTTCATCGCAGTCTCGATAGTGACGGCGT
>DATEDK010000342.1:0-7140 GCA_035281685.1 Kiloniellales bacterium
GGCCGTCTCGCGCTCGGCCTCGCCGAGGAGGAGGAAGCGGTTCTCGGCCAAGCGCGCCACCAGCAGCAGACTTTCAACGCCGCGCTGCGCGGGCGCGATGGCCCAACCGCAGGCGCCGACCGCGAGCGCGAGGCCGCCGAGGCGCTCCGACAGCAGCGCGGCCGCACCGGGTCCGTCCAGCGCCAGCCGTGTCGCCGCGCTGCCGTCGGCCAGGCCCGCGCCCCGTTCCAGTGCAGCGATCTCGCCCTCGAGATCGCCGAAGCCGGTCGGGTGCTCCCAGCCCATGACGCTGCGGAACTGAGCACCGGCGGCGGCCAGGCGATGGTGCAGCGGTCCCAGGCGCAGGTTGCGGCCGGTCTCGAAGTCGCGCTGCGGCCGCAGGTAGCCGTAGAGATAGCCCGGCGCCTCGCTGATGCGCTCGCTGAGCCAGTCCTTGCGCGCATGGAAGGGCGCGAAGCGGGTCGGCGAGAAGGGCGAGAGGTCGAGGTCGCTCTTGCCGTGCACGATCAGCTGCGCCAGCGCGCGCGCCGAGCCCGCGGAGTTGTTGACGCCCGAGGAATTCATCCCGGCCAGCACGTAGAAGCCGGGCACCTCCGGTACCGCGCCGCCGATGAAGCGGCCGTCCGGCGTGAAGGACTCCGGCCCGTTCAGCAGGATCTTCACCTCCGCCGTCTCCAGGCCGGGGATGCGGTGGATCGCCGAGGTCATGTAGGGCTCGAACTGGTCCCAGTCGTCGGGCAGCAGCCCAAAGGAGAAATCCGCCGGCAGGCTCTCCACCGGCAGCGGCTTGGCGCGCGTCTCGAAGCAGCCGAGCAAGAGGCCGCCGACCTCCTCGCGCCCGTAGATCAAGGCGTCGGCGTCGCGGAAGCTCGGCATGTCCTTGTAGATGCCCTCGAAGGGCCTGGTCAGCACGTAGAAGTGCTCGTTGGCATGGATCGGCAGCGCGACGCCGACCATCGCCGCCACCTGCGGCGCCCAGAGGCCGGCGCTGTCGATCACCACCGGGCTCTCGATGCTGCCCTTGTCGGTCTCCACGCCGACCACGCGCCCGTTCTGTCGCTGGATGGCGCGCAGCGGCGTGTGCTCCAGGATCGCGCCGCCCTTGGCGCGCACCGCTTTGCTGTAAGCGGCCACCAGGTCGGCCGGGTTCACGCGCCCGACCGTCGGCGTCCAGAGGGCGCCGACCAGACCCTGGGTCGACATGATCGGCAGGCGCTCGCGCACGGCATCCGGCGCGACCCAGTCCCACGCGAGGCCGTGGCTCGCCGCCACCGCCTGGATGTGCTTCAGCGAGCGGGCGCGCTTCTCGTTGGTGGCGAGCTGCAGCCGGCCGGTCTGCCGCCAGCCGACCTCCTGCCCGGTTTCCTCCTGCAGTCGCCGGAAGAGATCCATGTTGCGCTTGTAGAACTCGACGTAGGCCGGCGAGGAGGCGTCGAGCATCGCGATGTTGGCGGCCGAGTGCCAGGTGGTGCCGCAGCCGAGCCGGTCGCGCTCGATTAGGACGATCTCGTTCCAGCCCTGCTGCTGCAGGGCATAGGCGAGCGCCGAGCCCACCACGCCGCCGCCCACCACGACGGCCTTGGCGCGGCGGGGCTGTACCGTGGACATCGCGGCTACTCCTTCCTGGCGGCCGGCGCGGCCTTCTGGCCGCGGCCCTCGAAGAACTGGAAGATCACCACCAGCACGACCGACAGGAGGATCAGCATGGAGGAGACCGAGGCGATGGTCGGGTCCACCTGGTCGCGCAGGCTGGTGAACATCACGCGGGTGATCGTCGACTTGCCGCCGCCGGTGATGAAGAGCGCGACGATCACCTCGTCGAAGGAGGTGAGGAAGGCCAGCACCGCGCCGGCGATCACCGCGAAGCGGATCTGCGGCAGCACCACCAGGAAGAAGGCCTTCGCCGGCTTGGCGCCCAGGCTCTCGGCGACGCGCACCTGGTTCAGGTCGAAGCCCTGCAGGCGGGAAAGCACGAGGATCAGCACGAAGGGCAGCGCCAGCATGGTGTGCGCCAGCACCAGCCCGGTCATCGAGTTCACCAGGTCGAGCCGGACGTAGAGGTAGAAGATGCCGATCGCGGTGAGGATCACCGGCACGGTCAGCGGCATGGTCAGCAGCATCATCAGGAGCGGCGGCGCCCCGCGCCCCATCAGGCGCAGTCCCCAGGCGGCGGCGGTGCCGAGGATGCTGGCCAGGAGCGCGGTCGAGAGGCCGGCGATGAAGGAGATCGTCGTGGCCTCGCCCCAGAGCGAGGAGTCGAAGTAGGCGCGATACCAGCGCAGCGACCACTCGCGCGGCGGGAACTCGAGGTAGTCGCCGGCCGAGAAGGACATCGGGATGACGATCAGGCTGGGCAGCACCAGGAGCAGCATCACCAGTCCCGCGAAGAGGATCAGCGGCAGGCGGCGATGCCAGGGGATCCAGCTGTCCTCCATCAGGCGTCCTTCCGCCGGCCGCGCCGCAGGAACCAGCCGAGCCAGAGCACCGCGACGGTGGTCACCAGCAGCACCACGCCGATCGACGATGCTGCTCCCCAGCTCGCGTGCATCACGATGTTGCGCTCGATGATCATGGCGATCATCTGCACCTTGCCGCCGCCCAGCAGCGCCGGCGTGACGAAGAAGCCGAGGCAGAGCACGAAGACGAAGCAGAGGCCGCCGAGGAAGCCGGGCAGCGAAAGCGGGAAGAAGACGCGCCAGAAGACCGTGGTCGGCCGCGCGCCCAGGCTGGCCCCCGCCCTGAGGTAGCTGCGGTCGATCGAGCGGATGGTCGCGTAGAGCGGCAGGATCAGGAAGGGCAGCATGATGTGGGTCATGCCGATGACCGTGCCCGACTCGTTGTGCATCAGGCGCAAGGGCTCGTCGATCAGGCCGATGTCCTTCAGGCCGGTGTTCACCAGGCCTTTGCGCGCGAGCAGCACCATCCAGGCGTAGGTGCGCACCAGGATCGAGGTCCAGAAGGGCAGCAGCACGGCCAGGAGGCAGAAGGCGGCGGCGCGGCGCGGCAGCAGGCCCAGCAGGTAGGCAACGGGGTAGCCCAGGATCGCGCAGAAGAACGTCACCAGCAGGCTGACGCGGAAGGTGGTCCAGAGGATCTTCAAGGTCGAGGTCTGCTCGAAGATCATCTCGTAGTTGCCGAGCGTCAGGCTGCCCTGGGCATCGAGGAACGAGAGCGTCGCGAGCCACGCGAAGGGACCGACCAGCAGGACCCCGATCAGGACGAGGGCCGGCGCCACCAGCGCCAGGCGCCGCCAGCGGTCATGCCGTTCGGCGCGCGCCAGGTCCGCGGGCGTGGGCGAGGCGACGGCGGGGAGCGCGAGGGTGGACATGGCGGCCTCAGGCACTCTTCGGCACCACGAGGGTGTCCTGGCGCGCGAGCGCAAAGCGCACTGCCGCTCCCTCCTCGGGCAGGCGGCCGGCGAGGCCGGCGCGCACCTGCAGGCGGAAGGTGAAGACCTGGCCCTCCGGCAGCGCCACGAAGAACAGCACGGAATCGCCCTGGAAGATGCGGTCGCGCACCTGGCCGGCGATGACGTTGGCGCCATCCGGCGCCGGCTCCCCCGGTGCCAGCAGCTCCAGCTTCTCGGGCCGTAGCACAAGCAAGTGACTGTTGCCCGCCGGAGCCGGGCGCGGCAGCGCCATCTGCTGCCGCCCGAGCGCCGCCTTGTCGCCGGCGGCGGTGACCGGCACCAGGGCCGACTCGCCGATGAAGTCGGCGACGAAGTCCGAGGCCGGGTGCTCGTAGATCTCCGTCGGCGTGGCGTACTGCTCGACGCGGCCGCGATTCAGCACGGCGATGCGGTCCGACATGGTCAAGGCCTCGCGCTGGTCGTGCGTGACGTAGACCGTGGTCATGCCGAGCCGCTCGTGCAGGCGCCGGATCTCGATCTGCATGCGCTCGCGCAGGTTTTTGTCGAGCGCGGAGAGCGGCTCGTCCATCAGCAGGATCGGCGGCTCGAAGACGATCGCGCGGGCGAGGGCCACGCGCTGCTGCTGGCCGCCGGAGAGCTGGTGCACCTGGCGGCCGCCGTAGCCCGCGAGGTCGACCAGCGCCAGCGCCGCCTCGGCGCGACGGCCGGCATCGGCGCGGCCGATGCCGCGCACCCGCAGCGGGAAGCAGACGTTGTCCAGCACCGACATGTGCGGGAAGAGCGCGTAGTTCTGGAAGACCATGCCGACGCCGCGCGCGTGCGGCGGCAGCATCAGCACCTGGCGGTCGCCGAAGGTCAGGCTGCCGGCATCCGGCCGGACGAAGCCCGCCAGCACCATCAGAAGCGTCGTCTTGCCGGAGCCGGAGGGTCCGAGCAGCGTGACGAAGTCCCCGGCGGCGATGCGGAGCGACACGCCGTCGAGCGCCGTGACCGCGCCATAGCGCTTGTCCATGCGCTCGATGGCAATGGGCAGAGACAGTCGGCTGGCGGCGTCCATGCGGCGTCGCGTCCTCAGGGGCGGCAAAGGGCGCAGGAGCAACCGGGGAGCGCCGGCGGGCGCTCCCCGGGAGCGGCAACGGCTATCCTACTCCTGGACGAAGGCGTCCCACATCGGCTGGATCGTCGCCAGGTTCTCGCCCCACCAGTCGGCGCGCAGCAGGATCTGCACCTTGGCGTTCTCCGGCGAGGAGTTCGACGCCCGGGCGTCGGCCTCGGAGATCTTGCCGGTGTCGAAGGCCTTCATGTTGATCGGCCCGTAGTCGATCAGCGCCGGCAGGCCCGCCTGCAGGTCGGGCGACAGGATGAGGTTGATCACCTTCATCGCCAGATCCTTCTTCTTCGAGCCTTTCGGGACGACCATGCAGTCGGCGTCGAGCAGGCCCTGGTTGAAGGTGAAGGCGCCCTTCGCGCCGTTCTTGATCGCCGTGGTGGCCCGCCCGTTCCAGATCGACAGCATGTCGACCTCGCCGTCGTTCAGCAGCTGGGCGGCCTGCGCCCCGTTGGTCCACCAGACCGCGACGTGCGGCTTCAGCTCGCGCAGCTTGTTGAAGGCGCGCTCGACGTCGATCGGATAGAGCTGGTCCGGCGGCACGCCGTCCGCCAGCAGCGCGAACTCCATCGAGGTCACCGGGAAGTTCCACAGCGCGCGCGTGCCGGGAAACTTCTCCACGTCCCAGAAGTCGGCCCAGGTCTGCGGAGCCTTGTCCCCGTAGGTTTCGGTGTTCCAGGCCATGACGGTCGAGTAGTAGCTGGGGCCGCCGACCCAGTACTGCGTCACCAGGTTCGGATCGATGCCGTCGGTGCTGATGACGTTATAGTCAAGCGGCTCCCAGAGGTTCTGCTGCACGCCGGCGATGCACTCCGAGGTGCCGAGGTCGGCGATGTCGATCTCCACAGCGCCCGCGTCGACCTGCAGCTTCACCTCGCTCATGGAGTTGATGGTCACCTCCTTGATGGTGATGCCCATCATCTTCTCGATCGGCTTCAGCTCGGCCTGGGACAGCGCCGTCGCCCAGGCGCCGCCGTAGTTGGCGAGGGTGACGCTGTCTTGCGCTTGCGCCGGCGCGATGGCGAGCAGGCCCGCCGTCGCCGCGATGCCCAGCGACAGGAATGCTCTGTTTCTCATCGTAAGCCTCCTCCTCCGCGGTCCTTGGGATGCCGCCGCGGCAGCCGGCCGGATCAGTCCAGCCTGTCCGCCATCCTCAGAATTTGTTGATCAAATATCAACTCCCTTATTATGGCGGCGCCGCGTATGCTATGGCCCTGGCAGCGCCAAAGTTGCGAGACTGCGCCTCCCCACCCGTCTGGACCTGCTCCATCCCGTGCGTGCCCCGAAACTCAGTCCGATCGCCGCTTCCCTCGTGCACGAGCGCGTCTACTCCGCGCTGGCCGACGCGGTGATGGCCGGGGCTTTCGTCCCCGGGCAGAAGGTGACCGTGCGCGAGCTCGCTTCGCGCTTCGCCACCAGCCCCATGCCGGTGCGCGAGGCGATCCGCCGGCTGGTGACGCAGCAGGCTTTCGAGGCCCTGCCGAACCGCACGGTCCGCGTGCCGGCCTTCTCGCCCGCGAAGGTGCAGGACCTCTGCCGCGTGCGCTGCATGCTGGAGGGGACGGCTGCCGCCTGGGCGGCCGAGCGGGCCACGCCCGAGCTGGTGGCCAAGGTCAGGAAGCTGCTCAACGTGGAGCTCGCCGCGTTCCAGCGCGACGACCTGCATCGCCTGCTGCAGGCGGACCGCGAGCTGCACCTCACCGTCTGGCGCGGCGCCGAGGCGCCCTCGCTGCTGCCCTGCTGCGAGATGCTGCGCCTGCAGATCGGCCCCTACCTGGGCGAGCTGGTCTGCGATGCCCGCCTGCTGGCCACGCTCGAGGAGCACGGCAGGCTGGCCGATGCGCTGGAGCGGCGCGATCCCGCGGGGGCCAGAGAGGCGATCGCGCGCAACATCGCTACCTCGGCCGATCATGCCATCGATCTCTGGAGCAAGCGGACGGAGAAGTCGGTCGCGTAGGTTCGACTTGATCTCGTCACCCCGGACGCGCTGCAGCACGAAGTGCTGCTGCGCAGATCCGGGGCTTCTCTGGGGTTCCGAGCCCCCCACGGATCAGCACCGCACCGCTTCGCGCTGCGGTGCATCCGGGGTGACGAGTTCATAGAAACCCCAAGCACGCCCGGCTCAGCGCGACGCCAGGCGCCAGCCCTCCTTCGCGAAGGCCTGCCGCAGCCAGTCGAGGCCTTCGGCGACCGCGCGGTCTTCCAGCGCCAGCAGGCGCTCGGGGTTCTCCTTCGCCAGTTTGCCCGCGTCGGGGATCACCGCCTCGTCGTCGAACGGCGGCTCGGCCCAGCGGAAGGCGCCTTCGCCAAGCTCGACTGGCCGGATGCCCTCGGCGCGGCGGCGTACCGGCGCGCGATAGGCCCAGACGCTTTCGAAGACGATGCGGCGATGACCGGCGCCGAGCAGGCGGCGCGTCAGCTCGACGATCGGCAGCGCGCCCCGACCGATCGGCACGCCCAGCACCGAGAGCCGGCCGTCGGGCGAGTGCTCCGGCCGCAGCATCAGGTGGTCCTTCAGGTGCATGGTCAGGACGTGCGGCAGCAGCGCCTCCAGGCAGTCGGTCGGGTCTTCCAGCACCATCTGCGAGTTGCCATAGTCGTAGAGCACGCGCAGGCAGGGGCTGCCGACCTCGCTGACGATCTGGGCCAGCTCCGGTCCGGA
>DATEDK010000343.1:0-5315 GCA_035281685.1 Kiloniellales bacterium
AAGGCAGCCGCCGTCGGCCAGACCACCGGGCGCTTCTGGCGGGCCGTGCGGCGGCGGATCGCCTTCATGGGCGGCCTGGAGAGCTTTCCGCGCGACCTGCAGCCGCTGGTCGATGCGGTCGCCGCCGGAGAGTTCGCCTTGCAGAGCGGCGCTGAGGGATCGTGATGGTGCAGCAGAAAGAAACCTACGACGCCGATGTGATCGTTGTCGGCGGCGGTCTTGCCGGGCTGACCGCCGCGCGCGAGGTGACGCGCCGCGGGCTGACCGCGCTGGTGGTCGAGGCGCGCGACCGCGTGGGAGGACGTGCCTGGCTGAAGCGCGACGCGCTGGCCGGCCATGCGCTGGAGATGGGCGGGGCCTGGTTCGACCCGAGCGAGACCTTCGCCTGGGCGGAGATCCAGCGCTATCGCTTGCCGGTCACTCGCGGCGTGGTCGCCGATTGGCCCAACGCCTGGCTGAAGGACGGCACGCTGCACCGCTCGTCCCTGCCGGTCGACTGGCGCGAGCTCGCGTCGCTCGAGCGGCTGGCGTTCGAGATGAACCTCGCCGCGCGGCGCATCGATCTCGCCCGCCCGCTCGCCGAACAGAGCCTCGAAGATCTCGATATACCTCTCGACGCCTTCCTGGCGCGCCAGCCGATGCAGCCTGAAACCCGCGCCATCGCCGAAGTCTTTCTGCGCGCCTACGGCTCCGGCCCGGCGCCGCTGATCTCGACCCTTCATCTCTTGCGCCGGGCCGCCGCCGCCGGCGGCATGGTCGGCTTCGTCACCTCGGGTTCCGGCTATCGTCTGCAGGGAGGCACTGCGGCGCTCGTCGACGCACTGGCGGCCGACTGCGGTGCGCCTTTGCGCCTGTCGCAACCGGTGCGCTCGATCCGGCAGGACGCCGGCGGAGTCACGCTCGCAACGGCCGACGGACGACTGCGAGCGCGGGCCGCCGTGATCGCCGTGCCGATGAATGCGCTGAAGCGCATTGCCTTCGACCCGCCGCTGAGCCGCGAGAAGCTGGCGCTCTCCACCGAGGAACTTGGCTGCATCGGCTTCAAGGTCTGGATGCTGGTGCGCGACGCGCCAACCGACCTCTTCGCCTGCGGTGCAGGGTCCGGCATCGACTGGCTGTCGAGCGAAGGCGGCGGCACCAAGGAGGGCGCCTTGATGGTCGGCTACGGCTGCGATGCCGATGCGCTCGACGTCAGCGACCGGCGCGCCGTCGAGCGGGCCGTGCGCTCCTTCCTGACCGAGGCAGAGGTGATCGATCACGTGGCGCACGACTGGCGCCATGATCCCTATGCCGGGGAAACCTGGGCGGTGTTCCGGCCAGGCCAGGTGATCCGCGCCGAGCGCGCGCTTCGTCAGGCGGAAGGCCGGCTGCACTTCGCCGGCTCGCATTCGGCCACCCGCTGGGTCGGCTTCATGGACGGCGCCATCGAGAGCGGCATCCGCGCCGGGGCGGAGACGGTGGCGGCACTGCGAGAGGCGCAATCCGCTGTAGGATCGCGCTGATGCGCTTCCTCGCCGCCCGCCTCGGCGCGATGCTGGTCACGCTGCTGCTGGTCTCGATGGCGGTCTTCGTCATCGCCGATCTGCTGCCGGGCGACGTCGGCCGCACGATACTCGGACCCTACGCTAGTCCGGAGCAGGTGGCGCGCCTCAATGCCGAGCTCGGCGCCGACCAGCCGGTGGTGACGCGCTATACCCGGTGGATCGGCGACTTCATCACCGGCGACTGGGGCAAGTCCTATCTCTTCGACCAGGAGGTGTTGCCGCTGGTGCTGGAGCGCCTGCGCAACTCGGTCTACCTCGGCGGTTTCGCCGCCCTGATCGTGGTGCCGATCTCCGTTGCCTTCGGCGTGCTGGCGGCCCTGCACGGCGGCCGTTTCCTCGATCGCCTGATCTCCGTGGTCGGACTCTCGCTGATCGGCATTCCCGAGTTCGTGGCCGGCATCGTTCTCCTGGTGGTCTTCGCGGTTCAGCTGCAGTGGTTCGACGTCATCTCCGAGGTGCCCAGGACGCTCAACCCGGTCGACTGGTGGCGCGAGTTCCTTCTGCCGTCGCTGCCCCTTATGTTCGTGCTCTTCGGATACATCGCGCGCATGGCGCGGGCCGGCACGCTCGAGGCCCTGCGCGCGAACTACACGCGCACCGCCGTGCTGAAGGGCGTGCCGCGGCCGGCCGTGATCCTGCGTCACGTGCTGCGCAACGCGATGATCCCGACGATCAGCGTGATCGCCGTGCAGGTCGGCGGCCTGGTCGGCGGCCTCGTGGTGGTGGAGACCGTCTTCTCCTATCCCGGCCTCGGCCAGCTCCTGCTCCGCTCGGCCACCGGCCACGACCTGCCGGTGCTGACCGCCGTCATCCTGGTGACGGCGCTGATCTACATGGTGGCCAACATGCTGGCCGACCTCTCCTACGTCCTCTTGAATCCCCGCATCCGCGGGCGCCGGGCGACAGCATGACGATCCACGACCCTGTGCTGCCTGCCCTGAAATCCGCCGAGGTCGCGCGGCCCGAGTGGCTGGAGATTCTGCGCGCGCTCCTACGCTCGAAGACCTTCCTGGTCGGCTTGAGCATCGTGCTCTTCTGGACTCTTTGTGCGCTCTTCTGGCCGCTGATCGTGCCCTACGACCCCCAGGCGCTGAACGCGGCCAACACCTTCCAGCCGCCCTCCGCGGAGCACTGGTTCGGCACGGACGACTTCGGCCGCGACGTCTTCTCGCGCGTGCTGGCCGGCGCCGCGCCGGTCTTCGCCACCGCTCCTGCCGCGACCGCTTTGGGCATCCTCGGCGGCCTCCTGCTGGGCATGACCGCCGCTCTTTGCGGCGGCTGGGTCGACGCCGCGATCATGCGCTTCGTCGACGCGCTGCTCGCCTTTCCGCTGCTGATCTTCGCCATCGCTGTCCTTGCCGTCGTCGGCGGTTCCGCACTCAACGTGATCCTGGTGATCGGTCTCGCCTTCGCTCCCAACATCGCGCGCACGATCCGCAGCGCCGTGCTGGAGGAGCAGGAGAAGGAGTACGTCGCCGCCGCGCATTTGCTCGGCAACTCGCTTGCCGCGATCGCCGTGCGCGAGATCCTGCCAAACATCTGGCCCGTGGTGACCGTGGAGGCGACCGTTCGCCTCGGCTATGCGATCTTCGCCTCGGCCACGCTTTCCTTCCTGGCGCTCGGCCTGCAACAGCCGTCGCCCGACTGGGGCCTCACCATCGCTCTCGGCCGCGGCTATGTGCAGTACGCCGCCTGGATGGTGCTCTTTCCGGCGGCGGCGCTGGCCACGCTTGTGGTGGGCGTGAACCTGCTGGCCGACGGCCTGCGCGACGTGCTGGAAGAATGAGCGCTCCGGTCGTCGAGATCGCCGCCCTCAGCCTCGCCTTCCGGCGGCGCGGCCGTCTGTTGCCGGTGATCCGCGACCTTTCGCTCTCGATCGGCGCCGGCGAGGCCTTCGGCCTGGTCGGCGAGTCCGGCTGCGGCAAGTCGACCGTGGCCATGGCGATCATGCGCTACCTGCCCGACAACGCGGTCGTCACCGGCGGCGGCATCCGCCTCTTCGGCGAGGACAGTCTCAACGCCGATCCGGCGACGCTTCGGCAGTGGCGCGGCGAGCGCATCGCCATGGTCTATCAGGATCCCGGCAGCGCGCTGAATCCGGCGCTGCGGATCGGCACACAGGTCGCCGAGGTTTTCCGCTACCACCGCGGCAACACGAAGGAGAAGGCCTGGCGCGCTTCGGCCGAGATGCTGGAGCGCGTGAAGATCTCCGGCGCGCGCGCCGTGCTGCGCAAGTACCCGCACGAGCTCTCCGGCGGCCAACAGCAGCGCGTGATGATCGCCATGGCGCTCGCGGTCAATCCCGAGGTGCTGATCCTGGACGAGCCCACCACGGGGCTCGATGCCACGGTCGAGGCGGAGATACTCGACCTGGTCGAGGGGCTGCGGCGCGAGTACCGCACTGCCATCCTCTTCATCAGCCACAATCTCGGCATCGTGGCGCGGCTCTGCGAGAGGATCGGCGTGCTCTATGCCGGCCACCTGGTGGAGGAGGCGCCCGCTGCCCGGCTCTTCGCCGATCCGCGTCATCCCTACACCGCCGCCTTGCTGCGCTGCTATCCGCGCGCCGGCCTCCGCAAGGACAGCGCCCGCTTCGAGCCGATCGCCGGCGCGCTGCCCACGCTCGGCGCCGAGCTGCATGGCTGCCCCTTCGCGCCCCGCTGCCCGCTGGTCCGCGCGGTATGCGAGAGCGAGCTGCCGCCACTTTTCCCGTCCGAGGGCGGCCGGACCGCGCGCTGCTTCTTCGCCGACGAGGTCCCGCAACTGGCGCAACGGGCTCTCGGCACGGCACAGCGGCCGGCGAGCGCGCGCGGCGCGGAGCTGCTGTGCGTCGAGCAGCTGCGCAAGCGCTTCAAGATCGGGCGGGAGACGCTGGTCGCCGTCGACGACGTGAGCCTGAGCCTGGCCCGCGGCGAGGTGCTGGGGCTTGTCGGCGAGTCGGGCAGCGGCAAGTCCACGCTGGCCAAGTGCGTCGTCGGGCTGCTCGCGCCCAGCGCCGGCGCCGTCACCTTCGATGGCACCGACGTCGCCCAGGCCTCACGCGGCGCCCGCCGTCCGCTCGCCCGCCGGCTGCAGATGGTGTTCCAGAACCCGGACACCTCGCTCAATCCCAGCAAGAAGGTGCGGCGCATTCTCGGGCGCGCCGTGGCGCTGCTCAGCCGACGGCGGCAGGGAACGCGACGACGCGTCCAGCAGCTCGCCGAGGCGGTGCGGCTGCAGCCGGGCTATCTCGGCCAGCGGCCCAAAGCCCTTTCGGGCGGCCTGAAGCAGCGCGTCGCCATCGCCCGCGCGCTCGCCGGCAGCCCGGAGCTCGTCGTCTGCGACGAGCCGGTCTCCGCGCTCGACGTCTCCGTGCAGGCCGCGATCCTCAACCTGCTGGCCGACCTGCAGGCCGAGCACGGCCTCTCCTACCTCTTCATCTCGCATGACCTCGCGGTCGTGCACTACCTGGCGGACCGCATCGCGGTGATGTACCTGGGCCAGATCGTCGAGCTGGGGACGGCGACCGCGGTCTTCAGCGCGCCGCATCATCCCTATACCGAGGCGCTGCTCTCCGCCGCGCCCACGCTCGAAGGCACCTCCCAGCGCGTCGCGCTGAAGCCCGACCTGCCGGACCCGCTGGCGCCGCCCAGCGGCTGCCGCTTCCACACCCGGTGCCACCGCTTCCTCGGCGCCATATGCCAGCAGCAGGAGCCGCCCTGGCAGCGGACCGCCAAGGCCAATGCCTACCGCTGCCACATCCCGCCCGCCGAGCTCGCGGCAAAGCAGCGG
>DATEDK010000344.1:0-3472 GCA_035281685.1 Kiloniellales bacterium
AGCGACAGCCCGTACCAGAGCGATGCGCGCATGCGTCACCGCCGCCTGACCGGGAAGGAGGAACCGCAATTCCGCCTCGTCCTTTCCTCGCGTCCAGAGCCCGTGGAAGGCCGCCGCCACATCGGTAAGATAGAAGGCAATGCGATGCGGCTCGTGCGCTTCGGCCGCGCTCTCCACCACGCGCGGCCACTCCGCCAACTTGCGCATCACATCGTGTTCGAGCGAGTCGGTCAAGGGATTCAAAGAGATAGCGGCAAGATCGGAAGGCTCTTTTGAAAGCTCGGGGAAGGACTCCTCGGCGTGGCGCAGCACGCTCATCGCCCGGGCGTGCGCGTACTGCACGTAGAACACCGGGTTGTCCTTGGACTGTTCGAGCACTTTCTCAAGGTCGAAATCCAAGGGAGCGTCGTTCTTCCGCGTCAGCATGATGAAGCGGACCACGCCGCGGCCCACCTCCTGCACCACCTCGCTCAGCGTCACGAAGGTGCCGGCGCGCTTCGACATCTTCACCGGCTCGCCGCCGCGCGTCAGCTTCACCAGCTGGCAGATCTTCACGTCGAGCTCGGCCTGGTTGTCGGAAAGCGCGCGCACGGCTGCCTGCATGCGCTTCACGTAGCCCGAGTGGTCGGCGCCCCAGACATCAATCTGCTGGCGGAAGCCGCGCCGGTACTTGTCGAGGTGATAGGCCATGTCGTTGGCGAAGTAGGCCCAGGTGCCGTCCGACTTCTTCAGCGGCCGGTCCGAGTCGTCGCCAAACCGCGTCGCCTTGAACAGCGTCTGCGGCCGCGGCTCCCAGTCCTCCGGCGCCTTGCCCTTCGGCGGCTCCAGCGTGCCGACGTAGAGGAGACCGCGCGCCTCGAGGGTCTGCTGCACGGCATCGACGGCCCCCGCCTCGACGAGGCTGCGCTCCGAGGTGAAAACGCTCTGGTGGATGCCGAGCTCGGCGAGGTCGGACTTGATCAGATCCATCATCGCGTCGATTGCGAAGCGGCGGACCGGCGGCAACCACTCCTCCTCCGGCCGGTCGAGCCACTTGCGTCCGTCGCGCGCCGCGAGTGCCGCGCCGACATCCTTCAGGTATTCGCCGGGATAGAAGCCCGACGGGATCTCCGCCTCGCCCAGGCCGAGCGCCTCGCGATAGCGCAGGTAGGTCGAGCGCGCGAGCGTGTCGACCTGGCTGCCGGCGTCGTTGATGTAGTACTCGCGCGTGACCGCGAAGCCGGCCTTCTCCAAGAGGCCGGCCAGCGCATCGCCATAGACCGCGCCGCGCGCGTGGCCGACGGTCAGCGGCCCGGTCGGGTTGGCCGATACGTACTCGACGTTGACCGCCTCGCCCTTGCCCAGCGTGCTGTCGCCGTAGCCCGTGCCGGCGCGCAGGATCGCGCGCAGCTCTTCGCGCCAGAGCGCCGGATCGAGACGCCAGTTGACGAAGCCCGGCCCAGCGATGCTCGCCTCGGTCACGCCTCCGCGCCGCTTCAGGCGCTCCACCAGCTTCTCCGCAATCTGGCGGGGCGCCAGCCTGGCAGGTTTCGCCAGCACCATGGCGGCGTTGGTGGACAGCTCCCCGTGAGCCGCGTCGCGCGGGGGCTCAACCACCACGCGGCTGAGGTCGAGGCCGGCCGGCAGCTCGCCAGCCGCGACCATGGCCTCCAGCTCGGTCTTAATCCACCCTTGGAACTCTTTGAAAAGGTTCATCTACGTCCGTGCATAGGGGTCGAAGAGCTTGGCGTGCTCCTCGAGCGCGTAGCGATCGGTCATGCCGGCGATGTAGTCGGCCACCAGGCGGGCCCGCTCCGCTTCGCCCGCCGGCTCGGCGCGGTCGCGCCATTCCTCCGGCAGCGACTGCGGCGCGGAGATGTACGCGGCAAAGAGCTCCTGCACAACCCGCCGGGCCTTGCCGATCATGCGGTTCACCCGGTGATGGCGGTACATGCGGCGGAAGAGGAAGCGGCGGATCTCCTTCTCCTGCGCGGCCAACGGCGCCGAGAAGGCGACCACCGGCTGGCCCAGGCGCCGCAACGCCGCGGCATCCTTCGGCCGGCTCGCCGCGAGCCGGCGGTGCGTTTCCCCCAGCACGTCCTCGACCATCGTGTTGATCAGCCGGCGGATCGACTCGTGGCGCTGCCGGCTGCCGTCGATCCCCGGAAAGTCCTGCGCCACCCGCGCGAAGGTGGCGCCCACCAGCGGCAGGCCGGCCAGGTCCTCGATCGCGAAGAGGCCGGCGCGCAGGCCGTCGGCAAGGTCGTGATTGTTGTAGGCAATGTCGTCGGCGAGGGCCGCCACCTGCGCCTCGGCCGAAGCATGGGTAGCGAGCTCGAGGTCGAAGCGCCGGCAAAAGTCCGCCAGATACGGCCGCGGCTTGCCGACCGGCCCGTTGTGCTTCACCACGCCCTCCAGCGTCTCCCAGGTGAGGTTCAGGCCGTCGAAGCTGGCATAGCGCCGCTCGAGCGCGGTCAGGATGCGGAAGGTCTGCTCGTTGTGGTCGAAGCCGCCGTAGGGCGCCATCACCTCGTCCAGCGCCTCCTCCCCGGCATGGCCGAAGGGCGTATGGCCGAGGTCATGCGCCAGCGCCACCGCTTCCGCCAGGTCTTCGTCGAGGCCAAGCGCGCGCGCCAGGGTGCGGGCGATCTGCGCCACCTCGATCGAGTGCGTGAGCCGCGTGCGATAGTAGTCGCCTTCGTGGAAGACGAAGACCTGTGTCTTGTACTGCAGGCGGCGGAAGGCCCCGCAATGCACGATGCGGTCGCGGTCGCGCTGGAAGTCGGAGCGCATCGCGCTGGCAGGCTCCGGCACGAGGCGGCCGCGGCTCTCCTCAGGGCGGCAGGCATGGGGCTGAGGCGCCATTGGCCGACCTTAGGCAGGCGTACCTTGCGCTGCCAAGCGCGCTTGGCGACACTCGCGCCCCCATGGCGGACAGCGATCTCGACACCCTGTTCCAAGGCAAGCGCTTCGCCGAGGCCGAGGCCCTGCTGCGCCGTCAGCTCGACAGCACACCGGACGATGCCGCAGCTCGCTACAACCTGAGTTTGGCGCTGGCCCGCCAGGGCCGGCTCCCCGAAGCGTTCGAGGATCTGCTGCCTCTGCTGCGGAGCCAGCCGGTGGAAAGCCATGTCCTGAACGCGGGGGCCAAGCTGCTGCTGGCCCTGCGACGGCCGGCCGAGGCGGTGCCGCTGGCGAAGCTTCTGGCGCAGCGCCACCCCGATGCGCTCGACGCGAAACTTCATCTGGCGCTCGCGCTGCGACTGGCGGGGAAGCTCTCCAAGGCCGAGCGCGCCGCACGCGAGGCGCTGCGCCTGGAGCCGAAGTCGGCGGCGGCCATGGCCGAGCTCGCATTCACGCTGCTCGCGCGCGGCCAGCGCGACGAGGCGGCGCAGCTGCTGAAGCGTTCTCTCGAGCTGTCGCCCGGCAACGAAGTGCGGCAGCGCGCCCTCGCCGACCTGCTGATGAAAGGCGGCCGGCCGGCGGAAGCGCT
>DATEDK010000345.1:0-2322 GCA_035281685.1 Kiloniellales bacterium
CAGGATCAGCGCGCCAGCGAGCTCACCGAGCTGCCTTACTTCGACCTCCTGCTTCGCGAGTTGAAGAAGGGCAATGCCGCCGTCGAACAGGACTTCGGCCGGCATGTGCATTGGGGCTACTGGAAGAACCCTCGCGAAGCCAAGCGCGATGGCACGGATTTCGCCGAAGCCGCGGAGAACCTGAGCCAGGTCATCTGCCAGGCCGCGCGGATCGCCGATGGTCTGCGCGTGCTCGACGTCGGCTGCGGCTTCGGAGGCACGATCGCGCACATCAACGAACAGCACCGCGACATGCAGCTCACCGGCCTGAATCTGGATACCCGCCAGCTGCAGCGGGCCCAGAGGCAGGTCGTCGCGCGCCCGTCGAATCGCGTCGCGTTCGTCGGCGGCGATGCCTGCAAGCTGCCCTTCGCCGATGCGAGCCTCGACGTCGTCCTCGCGGTCGAGTGCATCCACCACTTTCCGAACCGCGAAGCCTTCTTTCAGGACGCCCGGCGCGTGCTGAAGCCCGGCGGCATGGTCGCCATGTCCGAGTTCATCCCGGCGCGGGCGCTGCTGCCCTATTTCAAGCTGAAGATGCCGGGCAAGCTCGGGCGCGGCTTCTACGGCCGGCGCAACATGACGCTCACGCTGAAGCGCTATCGCGAGTTTGCCGAGCGTCTCGGCTTCCGCCTGCAGGTCGAGCGGGACATCACCGCCAACACCATTCCTACCTACGCGCACCTCTGGCGGTTGTCGCGGCAGGCGTCCCATCAGACCGTCTTCCAGTACATCGAAACCGGCGGACTGGAGGTGCTGAGCCGGCTGCGTCTCCTCCGCTACATGATCTACGCCTTCCAGCGAGCCTGAAGGCGCCGTCCCGATGGACGATCAGCGGCAAGTCCGAACCCCCGACATCGAGCGGATGAACGCCTACCGCCTCGGCCGGCTGCGCGCCGAGCTGAGGAAGCGAGACCTCGCGGGCATGGTCGTGGTCGACGCGATCAATCTCCGCTACGCCACCGGCAGCCGCAACATGCAGCTCTGGACCCTGCGCAGCCCCGCCCGCTACGCCTTCATCGCCACCGAAGGCCCGGTGGTGATGTTCGAGTTCGCCGGCTGCCAGCACCTGCTGGCCGGCCTGAAGACCATCGACGAGATCCGCACCGCCACCGGCTGGTTCTACTTCACCTCCGGCGGCCGGCTCGAGGACAAGGCCAAGCGCTGGGCGGCCGAGCTCGCCGACCTCGTGCTGCGCTACGGCGGCGGCAACCGGCGACTGGCCGTCGACCGCATCAACCCCGAGGGCCACGCGGCCTTCACCCAGCTCGGCATCCAGGTGGTCGACGGGCAGGAGGCGGTGGAGCACGCGCGATCC
Source organism: Kiloniellales bacterium (assembly GCA_035281685.1). GTDB lineage: Bacteria > Pseudomonadota > Alphaproteobacteria > Kiloniellales > JACOMY01 > DATEDK01. Next base: position 1,358 of record DATEDK010000345.1, read on the forward strand.
ATCAAGTCTCCCGACGAGATTCTCTGCCTCGAGGAGGCGATCGCCGTCTGCGAGCGTGGCTTCGCCGCGATGGAGGAAGCGGCGCTCACTCCCGGTCGCACCGAGAACGAGATCTGGAGCCACTTGCACCGCGTCAACATCGCCGACGGCGGCGAGTACATCGAAACGCGACTCCTCAGCTCCGGCCCGCGCACCAATCCCTGGTTCCAGGAGGCGAACGAGCGGCAGGTCGAGGCGGGCGACCTCATCGCCTGCGACAGCGACCTGATCGGCCGGCACGGCTACTTCGCCGACATGTCGCGCACCTTCCTCTGCGGCGAGGGCAAGGCGACCGGCGCGCAGCGCACGCTCTTCCAGCTGGCTCAGGAGCAGATCCAGCACAACATGGCGCTGCTGACGCCCGGCGCCACGCTGCAGGAGGTGGCGGAGCGGAGCTGGGACATGCCGGAGCTCTACCTGCCGCACCGCTACATGTCGCTGGTGCACGGCGCCGGGCTCTGCGGCGAATATCCCTATGTGCCGTACCGGCAGGACTATGCAGCCAAGGGCTACAAGGGCTCGATCGAGGCCGGCATGACGCTCTGTGTCGAGAGCTTCATCGGCGCCTCGACCGGCGGCGAGGGCGTGAAGCTGGAGGAGCTGGTGCTGGTCACCGAGCAGGGCGCCGTGCCTTTGACCCGCCATCCTTACGACCGGCGGCTTGCAGGCTGAACCCTCTTTCAGGCGCGCCGTGGCGTGACCATCTGACAGAAGAGGGAGTGCGCGCCCGTTTCGCCGGCGCGCAGGGGCGACGCAACGAGGAGCGGCCCCATGAGCGCGACTGGCCTCGAGGTCTTCGACAAAACCCTGCAGGCGACGAACATCTGGCTCGACCAGATTATGGAAGAAATCGGCCCGGACCGGCAGGTCGCCTGGCACGTGCTGGGCGCCGTGCTGCGCACGCTGCGCGATCGCATCCCGCTCGA
>DATEDK010000346.1:0-3373 GCA_035281685.1 Kiloniellales bacterium
TAGCGTTCGAGCTGGTCCTCGTTCGGCGCGCCCAGGCCCTCCGCGCCGCCGTCCGTGCCGCGCCAGCCGGCGAGCGATCCCTGGCCGGGCTTGCGCTCGTGGTGCACGAGGTAGTCGGCGTAGCCGCCGGGGAAACGGGGCGAGCCGTCCTCCTTGGTGAGGCCCGGCAGGCCGAGGCGCCAGCCGAGCTCGATCAGCACGTCCTGGAAGGGCCGCACGTCGCGATCCGGTTTCAGCACCGGCTGGCGGATCGCGTCGGCCGCGCCCTCGGCATCGCAGATCGGGCGATCGAGCAGGGAGATGCAGTCCCAGCGCTCGAGATAGGTGGTGTCCGGCAGCACGAGGTCGGCGAAATCGACGGTCTCGGACTTGAAGGCATCGACATAGATCACGCGCGGGATGGCGTACTCGCCGTCCTTGCCTTGGCGCGTCAGCATCTCGCGCATGGCGCCGATGTTCATCGCCGAGTTCCACGCCATGTTCGCCATGAACATGAAGAGCGTGTCGATCGGGTAGGGGTCGCCGTTGGCCGCATCGGTGATGACGAGATGCATCAGGCCGTGCGCGGCGAGCGGCGCCTCCCAGGAGAAGGCCTTGTCGAGGCGCAGCGCCTTGCCTTCCGCGTCGACCAGCAGGTCGTCGGGCGACTGCGGGAAGCCGAGCGGCGGCCCGGGCATCGGCTTGCCGGGCGTCAGCACCTTGCCCGCGGGCTTGATGCCGGGCGGCGTGGGCCTGGGGAAGGGCGGCTTGTAGCGCCAGGAGCCTGGGCGGTCGACCGCGCCCAGCAACATCTGCAGCAGGTGCAGGTTGCGGCAGCTGTGGAAGCCGTTGGCGTGCGCCGAAATCCCCCGCATGGCGTGCACCGCGACCGGCCGCGCCGGGAAGCCGTCGTGCTTGCGGCCCCAGGCATCGGTCCACGCCTCGGCGACGCTGCGGCCGCTGTCGAAAGCCGCCTCGGCCAGCTCCGCGGCGATCCGGCGGATGGTCTCGGGCGCGATGCCGCAGCGCTCGGCCACGCGCTCGGGCGCATGGGCCTCGTCCAGGATCCGCTCGGCGACCAGCGCGAAGGCGGGGCGAACGCGCTCGCCGGTCGGGAGGGTGAAGGTCCCCTGCAGTGCCGGAAGGCGGGCCGTCGAGCCGAACGGCACCGCTGCCTGCCGGTCTCGATCCCAAACCAGCGTGCGGCCCTTGCCGTCGCTCGCGATCAGGCCGTGGCTCTCGGTGCCCGGCGCCTCGATCACCAGGGCCGGCGCGTTGGTGAAGGCGGCGAGGAAGGGCGCATCGATGCGGCCGGCCAGCAGCAGCTCGCGCGCCAGGGCGAGCACGAAGAGGCCGTCGCTGCCGGGCGTGATGCCGATCCACTCGTCGGCGATGGCGGAGTAGCCGGTGCGCACGGGATTGACCGAGACGACCTTGGCGCCGCGCTCCTTCAGGAGGCCAAGGCCGAGCTTGATCGGGTTGCTGTCGTGGTCCTCGGCGACGCCGAAGAGCAGGAAATAGTTGGTGCGCTCCCAGTCCGGCTCGCCGAACTCCCAGAAGGAGCCGCCGATGGTGTAGAGCCCGGCGGCCGCCATGTTGACCGAGCAGAAGCCGCCGTGCGCGGCGTAGTTCGGCGTGCCGAACTGGCTCGCCCACCAGCCGGTCAGCGCCTGGCTCTGGTCGCGCCCGGTGAAGAAGGCGAGCTTCCTGGGATCGGCCTGGCGGATGTTCGAGAGCCAGGTGGTGGCCAGCGTCAGTGCCTCGTTCCAGGAGATCTCCTTGAACTGGCCGGAGCCGCGGGGGCCGGTGCGCAGCAGGGGTGCCCGCAACTTCGCCGGCGACTTCTGGTGCATGATGCCGGCCGAGCCCTTGGCGCAGAGCACGCCCCGGTTCACCGGGTGCTCGGGATTGCCCTCGATGTAGCGCAGCTCGCCGTCCCGCAGGTGCACGCGGATCCCGCAGCGGCAGGCGCACATGTAGCAGGTGGTGTGCCTCACCTCGTCGGAGACCTTGGGCGAGGTCTCCAGGCCGCGCTCCTGCACGCCTCCCGGCAGTCCCTGATCGGGCAACGGTTCTCTCCTGGCCCCGCCTTTGCGGCGGATGTTAGCGATGGCCCCCCGTGCGCTCCATAGGGTCGGGGCCGGGACATGGCTTGCGCGCGCTTCGGCGCTGGCGGCCGTCCGCTCTTGGACTATGCTCGCGCTCGATGCAAGGACGGGAGGGCGCCATGGCGACATTCCTCGGGCTGGGCGACATGGGCGGGCCGATGGCGCGCAACCCGGTCAAGGCCGGCCACCGGATCAGCGGCTGCGATCCTGGCGATTGAGCGGCGGGCAGGCGATGCGGCTCTCGCCAAGCGAGCGGGTGATGGTCAGCGCCGCGCTGACCGACGTCGCCATCGGCACACCGATCCTGATCCTGGGACTGCTCTCGGGTGCCGCCTCGGCCACCAGCGAAGCGATCCGCAGCACGCTTCTCACCTGCATCGACATCTTCTCGCTGTCGATGTTGCTGGCGGTGAACCGCAGGAAGTTCAGTCACTTCGAGTTCGGCATCGAGAAGCTGCAGATCCTGGTGCAGATCATCGTCGCCATCGGCATGTGCATCTCGATCGTCTTCATCGGCCGCAAGATCTACACCGTGGTCACCGCGGACACGCACCTGCCGAACTACCTCTTCTGCGTGATCTTCGCGCTCTTCTCCTATGTCAATGTGCTGATCAATACCTTCAACCTGCGCCGCATGGTGGTGCAGGAGCGGCTCACGCACTCGCTGATAATCCGCGGGCAGATCAAGAACCGTATCGTGATGCTGACCAGCTCGGTGGTGGCGACGCTCTCCGCCGCCGCGGTGATCATTCCCGACCCCAAGGTCTTCGCCATCATCGATGCGGTGGGCGCGGTCCTGGTGCTCTCCGTCATCGTCTACACCATGGTCCGCATGATGGGATCCGGGATCATGACGCTGCTGGACGCGCCGATCGACGAGCGGGACCGGCGCCTGGTGCTGGGCGCAGTCGATCGCCATGCCGAGCGCTGCGGCAGCGTCGCCTTCGTGCGGACGCGCCGGCTCGGCTACAGCAAGTACGTCGAGGTCGGGTTGCGCTTCGGCGAGGCGGTCGGCCTCGAGGCCGCGCTGGCGGTCTGCCGCGACATCGAGGCCGAGATCCTGGGCCGAGTCGGCAGCGCCTTCGTCAGCGTCTTTCCCGTAGGAAAGGGTAGAGCGCCGGAGGCCGCGGCGGCGACCGCCTGACCGGCCCTACCAAAGGCGGTTCAGGAACGGGTCGAGGAAGCCGATGCCGTCGAACTCCACGTAGGCCGTGCGGCCGATGTCGCACAGCCGGAGCTCGCGCGATTCCGCGGCGGCCGGCGCGATCTCGATCAGCACGATCGCA
>DATEDK010000347.1:0-4534 GCA_035281685.1 Kiloniellales bacterium
TGGATCGGCCCGCTCAGCGCCGCCATGCCGACGAAGTGCATGGTGACGATGCCCGCCCCCATGGTGAGCGCGCCGGCGGCGATCTTCCAGAGCCCGGCCGACTCCAGGCTGACCAGGAAGACGGCGATGCCCACCACCAGCACGCAGAGCAGGAAGGAAAGCAGCGTCGGGAAGACGCCGTAGACCACGCCCGCGGGAAACTCGGCGGCGAGGATGCCGGTGAAGTGCATGGTCCAGATGCCGAGCGCCAGGGCCCAGGCGCCGCCGGCGAGCAGCCAGCGCCGGCGCAGGCCCGCGGTCTCGCGCACCTTGACCGCAAGGCCGAGGCCGACATAGCCGCCCAGCATCGCGATCAGGATCGACAGCGCCACCAGCCAGGGCTCATGCGCGATCGACAAGAAAGGCGCTCTCCCGGAGCCGGCAAGCGTTGCATCGGCCGCCGGCTTGTTAGCGCGCGAGTGTAGCGCAATGGCCCGTCAGCGCCGAGTGCCTAGACCCCGCCCGACGCGAACGGCGCAGGCCAATCACCTCCCTTGAAACGACCGTCGCTAAATCAAAGAAGGCCGTCATCCCGGAAAGCGCGAAGCGCTTATCCGGGACCCAGGAGCCACAGGGCATGGCTCTATTGCCCCTGGGTCCCGGCTCTCGCTGCGCTCGGCCGGGATGACAGTCAAATGTTGTAATAGTCCTTCAATGGGGTGAGTTGGCACGGCCGCCTGATCCGACTTCAGTGGACTCCGCGCCAGCCTTCATCCGCTACCCCAGCGGCTGGGCGAAGACCACGAGGTTGCCGTCGGGGTCGCGCACGATGGCGACCCGCACCTGCTCGGAGCTGCTGCAGGACTCGACGGCGATGCCCTTGCGATCGAGATCGGCGAGCCGCGCGTCGAGGTCGCTCTCCATCAGGGTGACCGAGGAACGTCCGGCACGCCCGGCATCCTCGAAGAGCTGGATCCAGCCGCCATCCGGGAAGGCCCACTCGGCGAGACCCTCCATCGGCTGCGTGTCCGGCTTGCGGTCGAGGAGGCGCCGATACCAGGCGACAGCCTGCGGCAGCCGCCTGACCGCGACTCCAGCCAGGGCATTGGTGACGGCCAAGGCAAGGCTCTCCGGCGCAGTGCGGCGGAGGTCTAACACCCTGGCGCGAGTCGGCGGCTACTCGGCCGCCTGGGTCGCCGGCTCCGCGGGCGGGCTCGCCGCCCGCGCCTTGCGCTCGCCCGGCAGCAGCAGGCCGCAGGCCAGCGCCACGACGGCAAGACCGGCCATGGCGTAGTAGAGCTGCACGTACTCGCCGGTCGTCTCCAGGATGCGGGCGGCGCCCCAGATCGCGAGCGGCGCCATGCCGAAGGCCAGCACGTACTTGGCGCCGAAGGCGAGACCGCGATGCTTCGGCGGCGAGAAGCGCGCGAGCAGGATGTTCTCGGCCGGGAGCGCACCGGTGGAGAGCGCAGCGGAGAACCCGGCCAGCAGCACCAGCACCAGGCTGCCGGCATTGGCCACCAGCAGCACGACGACCGCCTGCACCAGGAAGGAGCCGACATAGATCGGCTTCAGAGGATAGCGGTCGGCGAGGTGCCCGCCGATCAGCTGCATGATCGAACCCAGCCCATAGACCAGTGCCACCATCAGCGCCGGTCCCGAGGCGCCGTCGCCGAAGAGGCCGGAGAGCGTGTCGCCCAGCCGCAGCTCGAAGAGCTTCGGCAGCGAGGCCTGGGTCGCCTGGAAGATTAGGCCCATGCAGGCCATGCAGAGCGCCAGCACGAAGAAGCCGCGCCACATGTCGCCGCGCGAGGGCGGCTTGGCGCCGGCGTTCATGCGGTGATCCTCGCCCTCGCTGACGCGGCCGCGCTGCCAGCACCAGAGGAGCGCGGCGCCGGTGCCGAGGCAGAGCGCCGAGGGGACGAGGAAGGCGGCGCGCCAGGAGATCAGGTCGGAGAGGACGCCCGCGACCGCCGCGGCGACGCCGACGCCGATGTTGCCGAAGATGCCGTTGAAGGCGAGCGCCTTGCCGCGCTGCCGGGCGTTGCGCACCACCCAGGGAATCGCGACCGGATGGTAGATCGCCGAGAAGAGGCCGATCGCGGTCAGCCCGATCCAAAGCAACGTCTCACCGTTGGCGAACGCGCAGGCCACGCCGGCGCCGCCGAGGCCGAGGAAGAAGACCGCCATCATGCCGGTCGACGACCAGCGGTCGGCCAGCCAGCCGGCCGGCATGGCGGCCAGGCCCACCAGCAGCGCGCCCACGCCCCAGAGCGGCGTCAGGTCGGCGTAGGTGAGGTCGAGGAACCCCTGCTGCTCCATCGCCAGCGCGATGGTGAAGTACATCGCCGTGAAGAGATGGATGAAGACGTGGCCGACGTTGGCGAAGATCAGCGCATTGCGCTGCGCCAGGCGCTCGGTCTCGGTCGGCCCGGGGATCGCGGTCATGGCGGGGAGTATCGTGGCCGCTCCGCAAGGCTCACAACCCGCAGGGCCGCAAGGCTGCGTTGCCCACCAGGCCCCTCTCCGCTGCGCGGTTTTTGCGGGAGCGACCTCCAATATGTGACTCCCCGGAAGCCGCGCAGCGGCTATCCGGGGCCCACGGAAGGGGATGCGCGAAGCCCGAGATTCCGCGCTTGCACGACGATGGGCCCCGGACAAGCGCTTCGCGCTTTCCGGGGAGTCATCATTGTTGTTGGTGTGGCGGAGTCCCCCGCGGGAGAAGGTTTCCTCGCATGACCTTGCCGGACTCTTTTCATTCCACGCTGCAGCAGAAACCCTGGCCGCTGACGCCCTTCCAGGTTATTGTCATCCCATCGTCACTCTAAAACTCCAACGAAGTCGGGAAGAGGGCGATGATGATCGGGGATGCCTCTCTTGCGGCAGCGCCTGCCCATTGGCGGCGCGCGAAGCCGACGCCGGTACAACGCGCCTACCTGCTGCGCGGGCTGAACCAGCCTGGCGGCAAGTTGCCGCTCTTCGATGAATTCGGTCAGCGCTACGCCGAGCGCACCATCCGCGCCTGCCTCGAGCAGGGCTGGGCGGAGCCCTGGTTCGTGAATCCGCTGAAGCCGGACTGGCTGGTGTGCAAGCTGACGCAGCAGGGCCGCGCTTTGGTTGGCGGCTGAACGCGCGAAGCATCCATGCAGCGAAAACCGCTGCTTAGACTCTCGAAGAGGTCCTAACCAAATCGATCGGCTGCTGCCGCCGCGGTCGATCGACTCAGCCGCGGCGGCTGGCCTTGCCGAGCAACTCAACGCTCCCAAAAGGGCTTGTTGACCTCGCGCTGCGCGTCGGCACGGGTGAGACCGATGTCCTTCAGCATGTGCTCGTTCATGGCCAGCAGGTGGTGGCGCATCACCGCCCGGTTCCGCCAGGTCGCGAGCGTGCTCCACAGCCGGCTCATCATGCCGGGGCCCGCGCTCTTCTTCTCGTCGCGCGCGAACGCGTTGGCGAAGAAGCCGATCATCGGATGGGTCGAATGCAGGGCGCTCATGGTCGCCACTCCTATGCTGGACGCGTCCACCGTTCGGACGCGCCGTCAATCTGGCGATGTCCGGCCGGCGCCGCTGTGAAGGTCGTCACAGGCAGTCAAGCTCCTCGCCGCAAAGGAAAAACCGCTATGCTGGCGGCGGCGCAGCAGGAAGGGCCGGTCATGGCGGCGATCGAACTGATCATCGAACCGCGCGAGCGGGATCTCGGCGGCGGTTTCAAGGTCCGGCGCATCCTGCCCTATGCCAGGCGCCGGATGGTCGGCCCCTTCATCTTCCTCGACCACATGGGACCGACCGACTTCCCGCCGGGCGGCGGCATCGACGTGCGCCCGCATCCGCACATCGGGCTCGCCACGGTCACCTATCTCTTCGAGGGCGAGATCCTGCACCGCGATTCCCTCGGCTCGGTGCAGGCGATCCAGCCGGGGGCGGTCAACTGGATGACCGCGGGGCGCGGCATCGCGCACTCCGAGCGCACGGCGCCGGAGACCCGCCGGTCGGGCCACCGGCTGCACGGCTTGCAGTCGTGGGTCGCCTTGCCGCTGGACGCGGAGGAGGCGGAGCCCGCCTTCAGCCATCACCCGGCCGCCAGCCTGCCGAGCTGGCGTGAAGAGGGCGTCGCGCTGCGCCTCGTCGCCGGCAGCGCTTTCGGCCGCCGGACGGACGTGCCGGTGTTTTCGCCCACCTTTTACATCGACGCCCTGCTCGAGCGCGGCGCGCGCTGGCGGCTGCCGGACGAGCACGAGGAACGCGCCCTCTACGCGGTCGACGCAGCCGTCGACATCGACGGCCAGCGGATCCAGGCGGGGCGGCTGGCCGTGCTGCGGCCCGGGCCGGCGGAAGTGCAGGCGACACAAGCGGCCCGCGTGGTGGCATTGGGCGGCGCCAAGCTCGCGGGCGAGCGGCACATCTGGTGGAACCTGGTGTCCAGCCGCAAGGAGCGCATCGAGGAGGCCAAGGCCGACTGGAGGGGCGGTCGCTTCGCGCCGGTACCGGGCGAGACGGAGTTCATCCCCTTGCCGGATTAGTCGGTACGCTTCTCCTTGCACCGCGCCGCCGGC
>DATEDK010000348.1:0-5246 GCA_035281685.1 Kiloniellales bacterium
CGACGCACGGCGTGGGCCGCGTGATCGGCATCGAGCAGCAGGTCATCTCCGGCCACACGCTGCGGCTGATCGCGATCAAGTTCGAGAAGGACCGCATGACTCTGCGCGTCCCCGTGGCCAAGGCTCAGGAGTCCGGCCTGCGCAAGCTCTCCACGCGCAAGGTCATGGACTCCGCGCTGGCCGCGCTCAAGGGCAAGGTTCGCATCAAGCGCACGATGTGGAGCCGCCGCGCGCAGGAGTACGAGGCCAAGATCAACTCCGGCGACCCGGTCTCGATTGCCGAGGTCGTGCGCGACCTGCACCGCGGCAGCGACCAGCCGGACCAGTCCTATAGCGAGCGGCAGATGTACCAGGCCGCGCTCGACCGTCTGGCGCGCGAATTCGCCGCCGTGGAGAAAATCGACGAGGCTACTGCAGCCGAAAGGCTGGAAGAGCTGCTCAAGGCTGCCTAAGCTGCTCCGCAGCGGCTGTCCGCGGCGGTCCGAGAGCCCCCGACAGCCATCGAGCTGCGTCGGTGAGGAAGCGAGCCCGGCCGGCGTGCCGGGCTCTTTCCTTGTGAGGGGAGCGACAGGACAGATGGCCGAACGCGCTGCCGCCGAGCGTCCGCCGCAGCGCGAGCAGCGCTTCGCGAGCCTCGGCCGGGCCCGGCGGGTCTGGGCGGTCGGCGCGATCCACGGCGAGGCGGCTTTGCTCCGTCGCCTGCAGGAGGCGATCGGCGAGCGTTGGCAGCCGCTCGACCGCATCGTCTATCTCGGCAACATGATCGGCCGCGGCCAGGCGGTGCTGGCCACCATGGAGGAGTTGCTCGCCTTCCGCCGCAAGGTGCTGGCGGTCGAGCACGCCATCCCGGAAGACATCGTCTACCTGCGCGGCAGCCAGGAGGAGATGTGGCAGAAGCTGCTGCAGCTCCAGTTCGCGACCGACCCGCACGGCGTCTTGCGCTGGATGCTGCAGCAGGGCGTCGACGCCACGCTCGTCGCCTACGGCGGCAACGTCGGCGAAGCGCTGGGCGCCTCGCGGCACGGACCGCTCGCGCTCACGCGCTGGACCCAGCGACTGCGACAGGCGGTGCACGCGCATGCCGGCCACTTCCAGATCCTGAGCGAGCTCAGGCGCGCCGCCTTCACCGGCGACGGTGCCTACCTCTTCGTGCACGCCGGCCTCGATCCCTCACGGCCCCTGGAGGCGCAGGCCGACGCCTTCTGGTGGGGCCACCCGGGCTTCGCGCAAATGAGCGAGCCCTATCTGCAGTACGGCCAGATCGTGCGCGGCGCCGATCCGCGCCGGCCGGGCATCGAGACCGGATCGCTGGTGATCACGCTGGACGGCGGCGCCGGCTTCGGCGGCCCGCTGGTCGCCGCCTGCCTGCAGCCCGGCAACGGCGTGGTGGAGAGGCTGGAGGTGGGCGCGTAATCCCCTCCACCATGCGAAGCATGGGGGAGGGAGTCAGCTAGCTCGTCGCGACGCCGTTCAGCTTGGCGAGGCAGCTGTTGGTGTCGACGGCCTTGCCGCTGGTGCTGTCGCGCGCCTCGAGGTGCGTCACGCGCTGCTTGCCGCCATCGGGATAGAGGAAGAGGTCGACGACGCAGCTGCCGCCGTCGTACTGCCAGATCTCGGCGGGCGCCTCGTGGCGCACGCGGCGCGGCTGGCCGAGCGCCACCTGCACCGCCTGGCTCTCCTGGCCCAGCAGCTGGTCGGCGGTGACCTGCGGGCGCGAGACGCTCGCCTTCTGCGTGGTCACGCAGCCGGCGAGCAGAGTCAGCGCAACCAGGCTCGCAGCAGGGAAAACCGCGACACGACGCATGACCCTCTCCCCGGCGATGCGTCGGACCCGACCTAGCGGCCGCCGTCGTCGGACGAAGCGGCGCCTTCGGAAGCCGCCGCAAGCGCAAAGCGCGGCTGCACGCGGACGGCAGGCTCGCCTTCGCCCGCCTCGGGCTCCCCGGTCAGGAGCTCGATCTGGCCCGCCAGCTTGCCGCCCTGCTCGATGATGACCTCCTGGTAGCGGACCTTGCCGGAGACCCGGCCGGTGGCGCGCACGACGAGGCGGCCCAGCACGGTCAGATCGCCATCGACGCGGCCGCGCACCTCGGCCTGCTCGACCGTCGCCTTGCCGCCGAAACTGCCGTGTTCGGCAACCTCCAGCACCTGGCAGTCGGTCAGCGTCGCCTCGACGCTGCCTTCGACGGTGAGGCGCTGGCAGCCAAGGAGTTCGCCCCTCAGCGTGATGCCGCGCGCCACGGAGAGGCGGCGCGGCGCTTCCGGCTGCGGCGACGACCCGGCCATCGGCTTCTGGTCCACGCGACGCGCCAGCGGCTGCAGGAAGTCCGATGCGCGGCGCGGCGGTTCCGAGGCTGTCGGCGTAAAGGTCATGATCGGCGGACGCGAATTCATCTCACTTCCCCCCAAGGCAAGGCCAAGTGCAGCGGCACAACGCAGAAGCTGAGGAGAAGGCGTGCCCTTGGCCCGGCAGGCGGCACCGCGCCCGCGCCGGCAGCGGTTCCGCCGCCCATGCGCGTCCCCCGTGGCGCCAGCCCACCGGGCATCCCCGACATCCGAATGTTCCCCCCAGCGACGCCATGTCCCTGCGAAAGCCAGTCCAGCGTGCATGGCGCCGGCAGGGACAGTACGCTGCTAACCCCTCCAAATCAAAGGCTTTCGCGGACAAATCGTTTCATTCTGCTTCGGTACGCGGCGGCTTGGACGAGACTTGCCGCGCAGGTCCTCCCGGCTATACTCCGGCCGCGCCGCCCCAGACGGGTTCGATGTGACCCGCTCCGGGGCGGCGTTCGCGCAACTCCTGACCGAAGCGACCATGACCCAGCTGACGGCCGACGTCGCCGGCATCGGCAATGCCATCGTCGATGTGCTCGCCCGCGCCGACGATGCCTTCGTCGCCAAGCACGGCCTGCACAAAGGCACGATGACCCTGATCGATGGCCAGCGCGCCGAAACGCTCTACGCCGCGATGGGAAGCGCGCGCGAGGTTTCCGGCGGCTCGGCCGCGAACACGCTCGCCGGTGTGGCCGCGCTCGGCGGCAAGGGTGCCTTCATCGGCAAGGTGCGCAACGACCAGCTGGGCGGCATCTTTCGCCACGACATCGAGGCGCTGGGCGTCGCCTTCGACACTCCGCCGGCGACCGCGGGCGACCCCACCGCGCGCTGCCTCATCTTCGTGACGCCCGACGCGCAGCGCACGATGAACACCTACCTCGGCGCGGCGGTCTCGCTCGGCCCCGGCGACGTCGACCCCGAAACCGTGCAGGGGGCCAAGGTGCTCTACCTCGAGGGCTACCTCTTCGATCCGCCGGCCGCACAGGAGGCCTTCGTCGCAGCCGCCCGCCTGGCGCACGCAGCCGGCCGCAAGGTGGCGCTCTCCCTCAGCGACCCCTTCTGCGTGACGCGGCACCGCGAGGCCTTCCGCATCCTGGTCGAGGGGCACGTCGACCTGCTCTTCGCCAATCTCGTGGAGGCCGAGACGCTGACCGGCGCGAAGGGCGCCGAGGCCGCCGCCGATGCGCTCGCCGGCAAGGCCGAGGTCGTGGTGATCACGCAGAGCGAGAAGGGCGCGCTGGTGCTCTCCGGCAGCGAGCGTCACCGGGTGCCTGCCGTGCCGCCGAGGCAGCTGGTCGACAGCACCGGCGCGGGCGACCTCTTCGCCGCCGGCTTTCTCGTCGGCTACACGCGGGGCAAGGCGCTCGCCGACTGCGGCCGACTGGGCGCGCTTGCCGCCACCGAATGCATCGAGCACTTCGGCGCCCGGCCGGAGCGCGACCTCAAGGCCCTGGCGGCCGAGCATTTCGGCCCCCATTTCCTCGCCTGAGACAGCTCCGATGACGACCCGCCCATGACGACCCGCCCATGACGACCCGTTGGGATCTCCGCAACATCGCGATCATCGCGCACGTCGACCACGGCAAGACCACGCTGGTCGACGAGCTCTTGAAGCAGTCCGGCGCCTTCCGCGCGAACCAGCGCGTCGCCGAGCGCGCGATGGACTCGAACGACCTGGAGCGCGAGCGCGGCATCACCATCCTCGCCAAGTGCACGTCGATCGAGCGCGGCGGCAAGCGCATCAACATCGTCGACACGCCGGGCCACGCCGACTTCGGCGGCGAGGTGGAACGCATCCTCTCGATGGTCGACGGCGCGCTGCTGCTGGTCGACGCCAGCGAGGGGCCGATGCCGCAGACCAAGTTCGTGCTGGCCAAGGCGCTGCGCCGGGGCCTGAGGCCGATCGTCGTGATCAACAAGTGCGACAAGCCGGACCAGCGGGCGCACGAGGTGCAGACCGAGGTCTTCGACCTCTTCGCGCTGCTCGGCGCCGACGACGCACAGCTCGACTTCCCGACGCTCTTCGCCTCGGCCAAGCAAGGCTGGGCGGACGAGACGATGGAATGGCCGCGCCAGGACATGGCCGCGCTCTACGACCGCATCGTCGCGCACGTCGATCCGCCGGAGGCGGACGACGACGGGCCCTTCGCCATGCTGGCCACCACGCTGGAGTACGACCCCTACCTCGGCCGCGTGCTGACCGGGCGCATCCAGTCCGGCCGCGCCCGCCTGAACATGGCGGTGAAGGCGCTGCGTCCCGACGCCAGCGTGGTGGAAGAGGCGCGGCTCACCAAGCTGCTTGCCTTCCGCGGCCTGGAACGGCGGCCGATCGAGGAGGCGATCGCCGGCGACATCGTCGCCATCGCCGGCCTCGCCGAGCCGACGGTGGCCGACACGATCTGCGCGCCCGAGGTGAGCCAGCCGATCTCGGCCCAGCCGATCGATCCGCCGACGCTGGCGATGACCTTCTCGATCAATACCTCGCCCTTCGCCGGGCGCGACGGCGACAAGGTGCAGAGCCGCGTGATCCGCGGCCGCCTCCTGCGCGAGGCGGAGGGCAACGTCGCCATCCGCATCACCGAGACCAGCGAGCGCGACGCCTTCGAGGTCGCCGGCCGCGGCGAGCTGCAGCTGGGCGTGCTGATCGAGACCATGCGCCGCGAGGGCTTCGAACTCGCGGTCGGCCGCCCCCGGGTGCTGTTCCAGACCGATCCCAAGACCGGCCAGCGGCTGGAGCCGATCGAGGAGGTCGTGATCGACGTTGACGACGCCTTCACCGGTGTCGTGGTCGAGGAGATGGGCCGCCGCCGCGGCGAGCTCGTGGACATGAAGCCCTCGGGCGGCGGCAAGCAGCGTTTGCGCTTCCTCGCGCCGACCCGCGGCCTGATCGGCTATCACGGCCAGTTCCTCAC
>DATEDK010000349.1:0-14749 GCA_035281685.1 Kiloniellales bacterium
GTTGGGCCGCAGCCATTGTTCAGCGGCGGCGATCTCCCAGATCACAACCGCCAGCAGCGGCAGCAGGAGGCCGAGCGCGACGCTCTTCAGCCAGCTGCTGCCGCGACCGGCAAGGCGACGGGCGTCGGGGACACCCTCGGCGGCGGAGGGAGAGGCCGCCGCCGGTGGTGTCTCTAGGTCATCCCGCAGGGAGGTCACACTCGCCATGGTTCCGGCTCCGTGGTCTGCGCTCATTCCCTGTCCGTTGTGCCCGATCCCGTCGTCAGTTCTGCGCGAGCTGCGCAGAGAACGTGGTGTCGAGCAGCGAGTCCACGAGCTCCGTCACGTTCACGTCCGGCTTCAGGATGCCGACCTGCTGCAGGACTTCGCCGGCGCCCAGCAGCGTGGTGCGGACGTTGTCGCCGATCTTCGGATTGCTGAAGTCGGTGCGCTCGCCCAGCTGCTTGGCCGCGACGGCCGGATCGATCTTGGCCGCTTCGACCAGGATCGCCTGCAGTTCGTCGGGGTGCTCGATGGCGTAGAGGCGGCCCTTCTCGTAGACGGCGAGCAGGCGCTTCACTGCATCGGGATGCTCGGCGGCGAACTCCTCACGCACGTTCAGCACGCCATAGGTGTTCCAGTCGGCGTTGCGGAAGAAAAGCTGCGCGCCGCTCTCCACTTCCAGCTTCGCCATGTAAGGGTCGAGACCGGCCCAGGCATCGACCTGTTCCGTCGCGAGCGCATTGGCGCCGTCCGGATGCTGCAGCAGCACGATGTTGACGTCCTGCTCGGTCAGGCCGACCGAGGCCAGCGAGCGCAGGAGGAAGATGTAGGGATCGGTGCCGCGGGTGACGGCGACCGACTTGCCCTTGAGGTCCTCGATCTTGGCGATGCCGGTGTCGGCGCGGGTGACCAGCGCGGTCCACTCGGGCTTGGAGTAGACGTAGACCGACTTGATCGGGACGCCGTTCGACTTGGCGACCAGCGCGGCCGCACCGGCCGAAGAACCGAAGTCGATCGAGCCGGCGTTGAGGAACTCCAGCGCCTTGTTGGAGCCGTGGCTCTGCACCCACTCGACCGTGGTGCCGGCGAACTCCTCCTCGACCCAGCCCTTCTGCTTGATGAGCAGCGAGACCGGATTGTAGTAGGCGAAGTCGAGCGCCAGCCGATCGAGCTCTTCGGCCACCGCGGGGCCGGAGAGGACGAGCGAGGAGACCAGCGCGGCAGCGCCGGCCACCTTCAGAAAATCGCGCTTGCTGACAGACATAACGACCTTCCCTCCATCAGGGCGCCCGCATGTGCGGGTCGCTCGAGTGAAGAGGCTCCATCGCTCGGCCCTGGAGGGAAGCTGCCTGTCGAGGGGGCAAAGAAAAAGCCCGTCTCCGACAAGCGACGGGCTACCCTCGTAGTGCGTCGCTTTAGCTGGTATTTTTTAAGCGCCCCGCAAGCTGAGCCTCAAATCGGCGCTACGGCGAGACACCTAAGAGGTCCCGGCCGGCTTGTCAAAGAGAATCTTTCCCTGGTTATGACGAGGTGCTGTGACGCGGGATCACCGTCGCACGCCGCCGCTTCAGCTCCCGCTCTCCGCCAGGATCGCCTTGGCGCCTTCGTGCGTGGGATCGATGCGCAGGATGGTCTCGGCCAGACGCTTGCGCTTCTCCGGATCGTCCGTGGAGATCGCCATGGAGTAGAGCGCGTTGGCGTGATTCTTCGGGTTCGACTTCGGCCCGCCGCAGCCGCAGTCCGATCCGGCGAGCGCCGGGAGCGTCGGAAGGGTCATGAGTGCAGCCAGAAACAGGCGGCGGCCGATCATGGCCGAAGAGTCGCGCGTTGGGGGTCGCTTGGCAAGTGCAGGGCGGTCGCTTCTTGGAGCACCAGACTCTACACCTGGTCCAGCGGCAGCGTGAGGTAAGGCCTGCCGTCCGCCCCTACGGAGGGATGGCCGCCGCGCATGTTGTACTGCACCGCCGGCAGGATCAGCACCGGCAGCGTCAGCGTCTTGTCGCGGCCCTCGCGCAGCGCGACGAAGTCGGCCTCGGCGACGCCCTCCTTGATGTGGATGTTGGCGGCGTTCTGCTCGGCGACGCTGGTTTCCCAGGCGAACTTGTCGCGCGCGCCGCCGGCCTTGTAGTCGTGGCAGACGAAGATGCGCGTCTCGGCCGGCAGGGCCAGGATCTTGCGGATCGAGCGATAGAGCGTCGTCGCGTCGCCACCGGGAAAGTCGCAACGCGCCGAGCCCGAATCCGGCATGAAGAGCGTGTCGCCGACGAAGGCGGCATCGCCCACCACGTAGGTGACGCAGGCCGGCGTGTGGCCCGGCGTCTCCAGCACGCGCACCTCGAGCTGTCCCAGCGGCAGCCGTTCGCCGTCCGCCAGCAGGCGGTCGAACTGCCGGCCGTCGTGCTCCTCGAGGCCGAAGAGCGGCCCCAGGCGCTGCTGCACGGCGGTCACATGCCGGCCGATGCAGATCGTGCCCCCGAGCTGCGCCTTCACCTCCGGTGCCGCCGTCAGGTGGTCGGCGTGGACGTGCGTCTCCAGGATCCAGATGAGTTTCAGACCCTGCGCGCGGATGCGGTCGATCACCTTGTCGATGAACGCGGTGCTGCGCCGGGCGCCGCGCTGGTCGTAGTCCAGCACCGGATCGATGAGCGCCGCGGCGCGGGTGGCCGGATCGGAGACGAGGTGGCTGAGCGAATTGGTCGGCTCGTGGAAGAAGCTTTCGACGTCCGTCATGGCCCCGCGACCTCTCCTGGTTCTCCTTGATGCTGCCCCGGCGGTTGAAAGGGGGTCAATCGCGCGACCGTGCTAGGCTTGGTGGTTTGGTAGCAGGGAGAGCCTTCATGCGCAGCGTCCAGCTTCCCGACGGCACCGCCGTTCCGGCGCTCGGCCTCGGCACTTGGCGCATGGGCGAGAAGCCGCGGCAGCGGTCGGCCGAGGTGCGCGCGCTGACCGCGGGTCTCGATCTCGGTCTCACCCTGATCGACACCGCGGAGATGTACGGCGAAGGCGGTGCGGAGGAGGTGGTGGCCGAGGCGATCGCCGGGCGGCGCGGCCGGGTCTTTCTGGTTACCAAGGTCTACCCGCACAACGCCACGTCCAAGGGCCTGCCGGCGGCCTGCGAGCGGTCGTTGAAGCGGCTGAAGACCGACCGCATCGACCTCTACCTCCTGCATTGGCGCGGCAACGTGCCGCTCGCGGAGACGGTGGAGGGCTTCGAGCGGCTGCGCGAAGCGGGCAAGATCCGCCGCTGGGGTGTCAGCAACCTCGATACCGAGGAGATGCGGACGCTGAGCGAGCTGCCCGGCGGCAAGCACTGTCAGGCCAATCAGGTGCTCTATCACCTGGAAGAGCGCGGTGCGGAGTGGAGCCTCATGCCGTGGCAGCGCAATCACGGCATCCCGACCATGGCCTATTCGCCGCTGGGCCAGGGCGCGCTGGTCCAGCGCAAGGAGCTGGTGCAGCTCGCCCGCGCACGGGCCGTCGCGCCGGCAGCGGTTGCGCTCGCCTGGGTGCTGCGCCGCTCGGACGTCATCGCCATCCCCAAGGCGGCGCAGCTCGACCATCTGCGGGAAAACGCCAAGGCCGCCGATCTCGTCCTCTCCGACGAGGAGTTGGCCGTGCTCGACCGCGCCTTTCCGCCGCCGAGCGGGCCGTCGCGCCTGGCGATCGTTTGAGAGTGCGTCGCGGACGGAGCTTCTTGGAGTTGAACGTACCCAAAGCAAAAGGGCGCGGCCGAGGCCGCGCCCTTCACATTGCATTCCGGCACCGGTTCAGGCGCCAGCCGGCTCCGGGCCAGGGCTGCCGCTTTCGCGACGGCGGCGGCGGTCGGCCATGAATTCGTCGAACTCCTGGCGGTCCTTTGCCTGGCGCAGGCGGCTGAGGAACTCGTGGAACTCGCGCTCCTCGTCTTCCAGCCGGCGGATGGTTTCCATCCGGTACTCGTCGAAGGCATGGTTGCCGCTGGTGGGCGGCTCATGCCAACGCCGCTTCTGCTCGCGCCAAGCCTGCTTCCACTGCGAAAAGTCGCGGTTACCCCAACGTCCAGCTCTGCAACCCATGCGTCCGCTCCAGATGAGGAAAGCCAGCAGCGCGAGTCCCGCCGGCCAGAAGAGGATGAAGCTGAGCACCATCAGCCCGATCCACGCGAAAGGGCCCTGCTCATCGATTCTCGCGATCACACCTGTCATCGTCACCGGACCCTCCTGCTAGTCCCGATGTAAATGTTAGTAACATTCACATAAGAGGAAGGGAAGGGGCTGTCAACAGGGGCTGCGTCAAGTTTCGGCCGGCCAATTGATGCCGAGACCCTGGAGGTAGATCAGAATCGCCGCCTCCAGCAGCTCCTCGGCGGTCATCGGCAGCTTGCGCCGGCCGCGGTCGCCGCGCCCGAAGAGCGAGGCGATGCCGTGCGTCAGCGCCCAGATGTGCAGGCTCATCATCATCGCCGGCGGCCGGCGGTCCTTGGCCAGGCGCTGGGAGAGCGCCTCGGCCGCGGCGCGCAGCACGGCGAAGGCGCGGTCGGCCGCCTGCCGCAGGTCGGCATCGAGATCGGGCGGCAGCCCGGCCTCGAACATCGCCGCATAGTAGGCTGGCTCCTTGCGGGCGAACTCGAGGTAGGCCTTGCCGACGCGCTCGAAGGCGGCAAAGGGATGCGGCCGGCCGTCCTGCCAGGCGGCAGTCAGTGCCTGCTCCAGCTTCTCGAAGCCTTCTCTGGCAACGTCAGCGAGCAGCTCATCGAGGCCACGGAAGTGCCGATAGGGAGCTGCTGCGCTGACGCCAGCCGCCCGGGCTGCCTCGGCGAAGGAAAAGCCGTGCGGGCCCTTCTGCTGGATCAGCGCGAGCGCTGCGCGCATCAGCGCCGCGCGCAGATTGCCGTGGTGGTAACCGCGTTCTCTGTCCTTCGACCAGACCATGCAGCGAAGCTACACCACCACCTACCGCGCCGCACGCCGCGCCCCAGCCTCCCCCGCGCGGGAGGAAAGCCGGGCGCTTCGCTATATTCGTCCCATCAACACCAGGATCAGTACCACGATCAGAATCACGCCCAGGATGCCGCCGGGGCCATAGCCCCAGCCGCGGCTGTAGGGCCAGGCGGGAATCGCGGCGATCACCAGGATGACCAGGATGATGAGCAGAATCGTGCCAAGCGGCATGGGAAGCTCCCGATCTAAGCCTTTGACGATTACGGAAACGTCACGTCAGTCAGGAGGTTCCGGCCCCGATGACTTGCCGGGCCCCGGCTCGGGCGACAGGATGGCCGCCGCCGCGGCCGGGGATAGGACATGAGCAACGTCTTCCATCGCAGTCTCAGCAATCCGCCGCCGGTCGCCGTCGCCGGCGAGGGGCCCTACCTCATCGACAGCACCGGCAAGCGCTACCTCGACGCTTCGGGCGGAGCGGCCGTCTCCTGCCTCGGCCACAGCCATCCGGCGGTGATCGAGGCGATCAAGGCGCAGCTCGACCGCCTGCCCTACGCGCACACAGGCTTCTTCTCCAGCGAGCCGGCCGAGCGTCTGGCGACGTTCCTGGCCGAGCGGGCACCCGAGGGCCTGCACCGCGTCTTCTTCACCTCCGGTGGATCGGAGGCGAACGAGACGGCGATGAAACTGGTGCGGCAGTACCTGGTCGAGAGTGGCCAGCCGCAGCGCCATCGCTTCATCGCGCGCGAGCAGAGCTATCACGGCAACACGCTGGGTGCCTTGGCCTTGGGCGGACACAAGGCGCGGCGCCAGCTCTATGCGCCGCTGCTGATCGAAACCAGTCACATCCCGCCCTGCTTCGCCTATCGTCACCGCCGCGACGACGAGAGCGAGGAAGCCTACGGCCGGCGTGCCGCAGATGCGCTCGAGGCGGAGATCCTGCGCCTGGGGCCGGAGACCGTGGCCGCTTTCGTGGCGGAAACCGTGGTGGGCGCCACGGCCGGCTGCGTGCCGCCGGTGCCGGGTTACTTCCGGCGGATCCGCGAGATCTGCGACCGCCATGGCGTGCTGCTCGTGCTGGACGAGGTGATGAGCGGCATGGGCCGCACCGGCTCGCTCTACGCCTGCGCGCAGGAGGGCGTGGTGCCGGACCTGCTCACCTGCGCCAAGGGCCTGGGCGCCGGCTACCAGCCGATCGGCGCCGTGCTCGTCAGCGAGCGCGTGTACGAGGCCTTCGCCAAGGGCAGCGGCGCCTTCCAGCATGGCTTCACCTACATCGGCCATGCCACCGCCTGCGCGGCCGCGCTCGCCGTGCAGGAGACGATCGAGCGAGACGATCTCCTGGCCAACGTGCGCCGTCAGGGCGATGCGCTGCGCGACGGCCTCGAAGCGCGCTTCGGCAATCACCACCATGTCGGCGACATCCGCGGTCGCGGTCTCTTCCTCGCGCTCGAGCTGGTCGCCGACCGCGCCTCGAAGGAGCCCTTCGATCCGGCACAGAAGCTCCACCTCAGGGTGAAGCGCGAGGCCTTCGAGCGGGGCCTCCTCTGCTATCCCTCCGGCGGCACGGTCGACGGCTCGAAGGGCGACCACGTCCTGCTGGCGCCGCCCTACATCGTCAACGAGGAGCAGATCGGCATCATCGTCCAGGTCATCGGCGAGGCCGTCGATGCCGCGATCGCCGGAGTGCGGGCCGGATGAGCCGGTGGCCCGCGATTCTGTCCGTGGCACCGAACGGCGCACGCAAAATGAAGAGCGACCACCCGGCCGTGCCGATCACGCCGGACGAGCTCGCCTTCGCCGCCAAGAGCTGCCGCGACGCCGGCGCCAGCCTGCTGCATCTGCACGTGCGCGACGAGGCTGGGAAGCACAGCCTCGACGTCGGACGGTACCGCGCCGCCGCCCAGGCGATCCGGGCCGCGGTCGGCGACGGGCTGATCCTGCAGGCGACCTCCGAGGCGGCCGGCATCTATCGGGCCGAACAGCAGCGCGCGATGGTCGAGGCGCTGCAGCCCGAGGCGGTCAGCCTCGGCCTGCGCGAGTTCCTGCCGGCCGACGCGACGGCAGAGCAGGAGGCCGGCTTCGCCCGCTTCCTTGCCTGGTGCCGGCAGGCGTGCATCCTCGTGCAGTTCATCCTCTACAACGGCGTCGACTACGCGCGCCTGGCGCGCCTGCAGGAGAAGGGCATCGTGCCTCCCGGGCGGCTGGCCGTGCTTTTCGTGCTCGGGCGTTACACCAAGGACATGCAGTCGAGCCCCGACGACCTTGCGCCCTTCATCGAAGCCGGCGGCTCCGCACAGCTGTGGTCGGTCTGCGCTTTCGGCAGGCGCGAGGCGGACTGCGCCGCGGCGGCGTTGGCCGTGGGCGGGCACGTGCGCGTCGGTTTCGAGAACAACCTGCATCTGGCGGACGGCAGCCTCGCACCCGACAATGCCGCCCTGGTGCGCCAAGCCGCGGCGATCGCGCGCGAGCTGGGCCGCACGCCTTGCGACGCGGCGACGGCCCGCCGCCTGATGACGACGGCCTGAGAAGGAGCCGCGATGTACAAGACCATCCTGCTCGCCATCGACCTCGCCGACGAGGAGTCGACGGCGAAGCTCCTGTCGGCCGCGCGCCAGCTCGCGGCGCCGTCCAATGCCGAGCTCTGCGTGATGACCGTGGTGCCGGAGGATCTGTCGATCGGGATCGCGAAGCGGGGCAAGGAGGATACGCTCGTCGCCGCCCAGCGCCGGCTGCGGGAGCTGACCGAGAGAGAGCTGCCGGGGCAGCGCGTGAAGCAGGTCATCGCCTACGGCTCCGCCGAGGAGGAGATCCTGCGGGTCGCGCGGGAGACCCGCGCGGACCTGATCGTCGTCGCCTCGCACAGGCCTCGCGCCCGCGACCTGCTGCTCGGCAGCACCGCCGCGCAGGTCGTGCGGCGCGCCAGCTGCTCCGTCCTCGTCCTGCGCTAACCCCTGGGAAAATCTACATACTCTTGACTGCCCGCCGGTGAGCGGCAAACGTGCTGCCATTGCGGCGCCCGGGGGGAATTCGAGGATGGGACGTTGCAGAGGCGGCATCGCTGCGCGGTCTCGCAGCGATGCCCGGCATGCGCTCGGAAGCAGGCTCCGCGCTCGGGCGCTCGGCGCCCTGCTGCTGGCTCTGCTGGCCGGCTGCACCGTCGGCCCGGATTTTACCACGCCCGCGACCGAGGTCGCGGCCGACTGGGTCGAGGCGAGCGATCCGCGCGTCCGATCCGGCGAGGTCGATGCGCTCTGGTGGAAGGTGTTCGACGATCCGCTGCTCGACCAGCTGGTCGAGCTCGCCTACGCCAACAATCCGACCATCGAGGCCGCCGGCGTCGCCGTCCTGCAGGCGCGCGCCGCGCTCGGCGTCGCCACCGGCGATCTCTATCCGCAGCAGCAGACCATCGGCGCCGACGCGTCGATCGCGCGCAACGCCGATCCGAGCGGCGCCACCCTGCCCTTCTTCTCGGATAGCTACCGCACGGTGCGCTTCGGTGCCTCGACCGCCTGGGAGATCGACCTCTGGGGCAAGTTCCGCCGCGCCATCCAGTCCGCGGACAGCGACCTGATCGCGGCGATCTCCGCCTACGACGACGCACTGGTCACGCTGGTGGCCGACGTGGCGACCGCCTACGTGAACATCCGCGTGCTGGAGAAGCGCATCGCCATCGCCGAGGAGAACGTGCGCTCCATGCGAGGCAGCCTCGGCCTTGCCGATTCGCGCTTCCGCAACGGCGAGACGAGCGAGCTCGACGTCGCCCAGGCGCGCTCGACGCTGCGCGAAGCCGAGGCGCAGATCCCCTTGCTGGTGGGCGAGCTCGGCCAGACCGAGTACAGCCTGGCGCTGCTTCTGGGTCTGCCGCCGGACCGGATCGCTGCGCTGCTGACGGCCGGCTCGATTCCCACCGCGCCCGCCGAGGTCGCCATCGGCATCCCGACCGACCTGCTGCGCCGCCGCCCGGACGTGCGCGAGGCCGAGTACCAGGCCGCCGCGCAGTCGGCGCTGGTCGGCGTCGCCGAGGCCAGCCTCTATCCTGCCTTCTCGCTCAGCGGCACCTTCGGCTTCGCCAGCTCCGATCACGGTGCCGCCTCGCTCAGCGACGTCACCAAGTGGTCGAGCCGCACCTACTCCTTCGGGCCCTCGATCACGCTGCCGATCTTCAACTACGGCCAGCTCACCAACCAGGTGCGCCAGCAGGACGCCGCGCTGCAGGCCGCGATCCTCAAGTATCAGTTCACCGTGCTGCAGGCGCAGCAGGAGGTGGAGAGCGGTCTCGTCGGGTTCCTGCAGGGCCAGGAGGTGGTCGAGAAATATCGCGCCGCCGTGCGCGCCGCGCGGCAGACCACCGGCCTCTCCATCGTGCAGTACCGCGATGGTGCTACGGACTACAGCGACGTGCTGGACGCGCAGCAGTCGCAGCTTCGGCTCGAGGACTCGCTGGCACAGGCGGAAGGGTCCGTGCCGCTGAACCTGATCTCGGTCTACCGGGCGCTCGGCGGCGGCTGGGAGCTGCGCGGTGCGAACGACTTCGTCTCCGACGAGACCAAGAAGGAGATGCAGGAGCGTACCGACTGGGGCGACCTGCTCGAGCCGAGCGAACACGACGCACCGACGCCCGAAGAGCAGAAGGACCTGATCCGTGCGCCCGATTGGTAAGGCCCCGACTGGTAGGGCGATGACCGACCGCCCGGCGCTCGCCACCGCCCTGGCGCTGAGCCTCCTCCTCGCCGGCTGCGAGGAGAAGAACGAGTACGTGCCGCCGCCGCCGCCGGCGGTCACCGTGGCGAAGCCGGTCACCCTGCAGGTCACCGACTTCCTGGAACTGACGGGCTCGACCGCGGCCTACCAGAGCGTCGACCTGGTGGCGCGCATCGAGGGCTTCCTGCAGGAGATCGACTTCGCCGACGGCGCGACCGTGCCGAAGGACCAGCTGCTCTTCGTCATCGAGCCGGCGCCCTACGAGGCCAAGGTGAAGCAGGCCCAGGCCTCGGTGGAGCAGACGCAGGCCGTGCTGACCGCCGCGCAGTCCGAGTACGACCGGCAGAACCGGATGATCAAGGACAAGGCGACCTCGCAGGAGGCGGTGGAGCAGGCGAAGGCGAACCTCGACACAGCGCAGGCGAACCTCGACTCGGCGAACGCCGACCTCACCATCGCAGAGATCAACCTCAGCTACACGCAGGTGAAGGCGCCCTTCGACGGCCGCATGGGGCGGCACCTGGTCGACGTCGGCAACCTGGTGGGCGCGGGCGCGCCGACGACGCTCGCCACCATCGAGCAGATCGATCCGCTCTACGTCTACTTCACGCTGAACGAGATCGACGTGCTGCGTGTCAAGGAGGCCATGCGCCAGCGCGGCATCGAGAAGGCTCCGGTCGGCAAGCTGCCGATCCTGGTCGGCCTGCAGACCGAGAAAGGCTATCCGCACCAGGGCACGCTCGACTTCGTGGACAGCGGCCTCGACACCTCGACCGGCGTGCTGCAGCTCCGCGCCGTGCTGAAGAATTCCGACAACGTCTTCCTGCCGGGACTCTTCGTGCGCGTGCGCGTGCCGGTGAGCCAGCCGGCGGATGGTCTCTTCGTGCCGGACGCCGTGGTCGGCTACGACCAGGCCGGCCACTACGTGCTGGTCGTGGGCGCCGACAACAAGGTCGAGCGGCGCAGCGTCGAGATCGGCGTCCTCAATGACCGGCTCCGGCAGATCGCCAGCGGCCTGAAGGGCGACGAGAAGGTGGTGATCGACGGCGTGCTGAAGGCGGTGCCGGGCAGCGCCGTCACCCCGACCGACGGCCAGATCGCCGGCGCCGCGGCGCCGCAGCAGTAGGCGTCCGGCGGTGGCCAAGTTCTTCATCGAAAGGCCGGTGCTGGCCAACGTGCTGGCACTGGTGATCATGCTGCTGGGCGGTGTGGCCATCCTGGCGCTGCCGATCGCGCAGTACCCGCCGATCACGCCGCCGACCGTGCAGGTCAGCGCCACCTATCCCGGCGCCAACGCCGAGACCGTGGTGAACAACATCGCGCTGCCGATCGAGCAGCAGGTGAACGGCGTCGAGAACATGCTCTACATGCAATCGACGAGCACCAACGACGGCGTCTACACCCTGACCGTCACCTTCGACATCGGCACCGACCTCGATTTCGCGCAGGTGCTGGTGCAGAACCGCGTCTCGGCGGCGATGGCCTCGCTGCCGCAGGCCGTGCAGGAGCAGGGCGTGACCACGCAGAAACGCTCGACCGCGATCCTGCAGATCATCACGCTGACCTCGCCGAAGGGCACCTACGACAGCCTCTTCCTCAGCAACTACGCCACGATCAACCTGCTGGACGAGCTGGCGCGCCTGCCGGGCGTCGGCCAGGTGCGCATCTTCGGCATCGGCGAGTACTCGATGCGCATCTGGCTCGATCCGAACCAGCTCTACGCGCGCTCGCTGACGCCGAACGACGTGATCGACGCGATCCGCGCGCAGAACCTGGACGTGGCCGCCGGGCAGGTCGGCGCGCCGCCGATCCCGACCGGGCAGGATTTCCAGCTCACGGTCAACCTCTCCAGCCGCCTCGACAGCGTCCGGCAGTTCGAGGAGATCGTGGTCAAGGCGGAACCGGGCGACGGCGGCCGGATCACCCGCATCAAGGACATCGGCCGCGCCGAGCTCGGCGCGCAGACCTACAGCCAGTTCTCCACGCTGGACAACGCCGACTCCGCCGGCATCGCCATCTTCCAGCTGCCCGACGCGAACGCCCTCGACGTGGCCGATGCGGTGGAAGCCGCGATGGCCGAGGCGGCAAGGAAGTTCCCGCAGGACCTGACCTACTCGATCCCCTTCGACACCACGAAGTTCGTCACCGCCTCGATCAACGAGGTTTACCTCACGCTGATCGAAGCGGGTGTCCTGGTGCTGCTCGTCATTACCATCTTCCTGCAGAACTTCCGCGCCATGCTGGTGCCGGCGACCACGGTGCCGGTCACCATCATCGGCGCCTTCGCCGCCATGGCGCTCCTCGGCTTCAGCATCAACCTGCTGACGCTCTTCGCCATCGTGCTGGCGATCGGCATCGTGGTGGACGACGCCATCGTCGTGGTCGAGGGAGCGTCGCACCACATCGAGCGGGGGCTTACGCCGCACGACGCCACCATCGAGGCGATGCGCGAGCTCTTCGGGCCGATCATCGGCATCACGCTGGTGCTGATGAGCGTGTTCCTGCCGGCCGCCTTCATGCCGGGCATCACCGGGCAGATGTACAAGCAGTTCGCGCTGGTCATTGCCGCGACCGCGCTGATCAGCGCGATCAACGCCGCGACCCTTAAGCCGACGCAGTGCGCGCTCTGGCTGCGGCCCGTGAAGCACGGCAGGAAGAACGTCTTCTATCGCGGCTTCGACCGCGTCTTCGGCGCGATGGAGCGCGGCTACACCTGGGTCATCGGCCATATGGTGAGGGCGAGCCGCACCATGGTGGTGGTGGCGCTGGGCCTGGTGGGCGTGGCCGGCTGGGGCCTCGCGACCCTGCCGACCTCTTTCATCCCGACCGAGGACCAGGGCTACCTGATGGCGGTCGTGCAGCTGCCCGACGCCGCCTCCCTGCAGCGCACTCATCAGGTGCTTGAGCAGGTGACCGCCGTCGCGCAGTCCATCCCCGACGTGGAGCACGTGGTGGCGATCGGCGGCGTCTCGGCGATCGACAACAACGCCTCGCTCGCCAACGCCGGCATCGCCTACGTGATCCTGAAGGATTGGGACGAGCGCACGGCCGAGAACAACCTGCTGCAGATCTACCAGGAGCTCGGCGGCAAGCTGGGTCAGATCCAGGCGGCCGAGATCATCGTGCTGCCGCCGCCGCCGATCCAGGGCCTGGGGCTGGCCGGCGGCTTCCAGATGGAGGTGGAACTGGTCGACGGCAGCTTCGACTACACCCAGCTGCAGCGCATCGCCGATGCCATCGTCGACAAAGCCGACGCGCAATCGACGCTGCAGCACGTCGCCAGCCCCTTCCGCGCCGGCGCGCCGCAGCTTGCGGCCGACATCGACCGGGTGAAGACCCAGGCGCTGGGCCTGCAGGTGAGCGACGTGCTGAATGCGATCCAGGGCTACCTGGGCTCATCCTTCGTCAACCAGTTCACGCTGTTCGGGCAGACCTTCTCGGTCTTCATCCAGGCCGACCAGCGCTTCCGCACGACGCCCGAGAACCTGCGGCGCTACGAGGTGCGCAACAACCAGGGCGACATGGTGCCGATCGGCACGGTGGCGGACGTGCGCTACACCACCGGTCCCTCGCTGGTGACGCTCTACAACCTGCACCCCGCGGCGACGATCAACGGCGCCGCGGCGCAGGGCACCAGCTCCGGCCAGGCGCTGGCGCTGATGGAGGAGATCGCCGCCGACACGCTGCCGCCCGGCACCGACTACCAGTGGACCTCGATCTCCTACCAGGAGAAGGCGGTGGGCGACACGGTCTACTTCATCTTCGCGATGGCACTGCTGCTGGTCTACTTCGTACTGGCCGGGCAGTACGAAAGCTGGACCCTGCCGGCGGCGGTGATCTTCGGCGTGCCGCTGGCGCTGCTCGGCACGGTCGGC
This sequence comes from Kiloniellales bacterium, assembly GCA_035281685.1. GTDB lineage: Bacteria > Pseudomonadota > Alphaproteobacteria > Kiloniellales > JACOMY01 > DATEDK01. Next base: position 13,478 of record DATEDK010000349.1, read on the forward strand.
GCGCTGAAGGCCGTGGGCGCGGCCAACAACCTCTATACCCAGATCGGCCTCGTGCTGCTGATCGCGCTCTCGGCCAAGAACGCGATCCTGATCGTCGAGTTCGCGCGCGACATCCGCAAGACGCGCGGCCTCGGCGCGATGGAGGCCGCGGTCGAGGCGGCGCGGGTGCGCTTCCGGCCGATCGTGATGACCTCGCTTGCCTTCATCCTGGGCGTCCTGCCACTGGTGCTGGCGACCGGCGCCGGTGCCGCGGCGCGCAAGTCGATCGGCATCACCGTGCTCAGCGGCATGCTCGCCTCGACCTGCCTCGCCGTGCTCTTCGTGCCCTCGTTCTACGTCGTGCTGGAGCGCTTGCGGGAGCGCAAGAAGTCGAAGGCGGTGCCGGCGACCGCGTAGTTCATTGCTCTTCGCCGGGAGCGCTCTCCAAAACACAACTCCCAAACTGTCTTCCCGGCCGCAGCGAAGCGGAGAGCCGGGATCCATGGATGGAGTCGCGCGGAACGCGGTTGTCCCGCGCTTCCCGTCTCATGGATCCCGGCTAAGCGCTACGCGCTTTCCGGGAAGACAGCTTTAAGTTCCCAGAAGTCTTCCGGCGGGAGAGGTTAGTTACCGAGCACCACCGGCTGGCCGTGCGGCGTGCGCTCGTAGGCCTCGCGCCAGGCCTCCTCGCGCGCGTGGATCTCGTCGTGCGACGCCGCGCCGGTCTGTTCGACCAACCGCTCCAGCGCCTCGAGTGCGGCCTGGTAGTAGGTGCAGGCCTCGTCCGGCTCGCCCGCGGCCTGCGCCTCGCGCAGGCAGGCGCCGAGCGTCTGCGACCACTGCTCGCGGCTGAAGCGGCCGGCCAGCACCATCGCCTCGGCGACGCCCAGCACCTCGGCCTGCCAGGCTTCGGCGAAGAGCGGCTCGCCCTCCTTCGGCAGGGGCAGCTCAGAGCGGTTCAAGGTAGCTCTCCCAAAGGTCGATCATGACTTCGTCTTTGCGGTGCGCCGCCTCGGGCCAAAGCTCTGCCGCTGCGAAGGCGACGGTGTAGAGCGGTTCCGCCACCTCCTGCCCGCGCGCGCTCGCATCGGGGAGCACGTGGTGGCCGCGCAGATGCGTGACCCGCCCGGCGCGCCCGCGCGCATAGCCGGGAAGCCGTGTGTGGCCAGGCGTACCCAGCGGCAGGGCGCGCACCCCCTGCCCCACCTTGTAGAGCGGCGCGCGGTTCGACGGGCGATCGTAGCGGTGCGGCGTGCGCACCGCGCGCTCCGCCTGGGCACGCGACATCGGTGG